>DBOL01000103.1:5837-89272 GCA_002299555.1 Candidatus Aminicenantes bacterium UBA647 | reverse complement strand
CGAACTCATGCAGAGAATAGTTCTTTGCTTTTTTAAGCGAAACAACTTCTTCAGGTGTGAAACGGGCATATTTCCCGGGCTCAAGTCCACACTCACCGGAATCGATAAATATTATTTTCTCTCTCTGCTCAAACTGATGAAGGAGATTCATCCCGGGAGTACCCGCATCTACAAAATCTACTTTTTCAGAATATTTCCTGTTTCTTAGAATTTCAACAGCATGCATTCCTACCCCTTCATCTGCAAGCAGATAGTTCCCGAGGCCTATTATCGCTGTTTTGTTTCTGATCATTTCAATTATTTAAATTCAATATTAAGAAAATGTGTTGAGCATGAGATACAGGGGTCATAGGCCCTTACCATCATTTCAAGATTAAAACCCATCTCCTTTTCTCCTATTGCAAGATTTTCCTTCACATATTTCTCAAAGTCCAACTGAATATTATTATGATTCAAATTTGTTGGAATTACACAATTTGCTTTAGTACAAATTCCGTTTTCATCATATTCGTATTCATGAAAGAGAATTCCTCTTGGAACCTCAACAGCTCCTACCCCTCTGCCTGCTTTGGGTTTTACCTCTCTCTTTTCGGTTTTTAATTCTGTGTTGAGTAGCTCATCGATTATCTCTATTGACCTTTCAACTGCGAAAACACATTCAACAACCTGAGCAATATTGTTCATATAAGGATTGTAGTTCACTCCGTCAAGTCCCAGGAGTCCTGCTACCGAGGCAGATAGCGGAGGGAGTTGTTTGTAGTTGTTGTTATATCGTGCAAGTGCACCAACCATGAACGACTCCCTATTGAATTTACCATACTTTGCTGTTGATTGGGAAACGACAAATTCGTTAACAATATCCCTGTATCCATCTGCATTGATAGGTGTTTTGATATCGTTTGTTATACATTCACCTTCATAAAATGCATATTCTTTATCATTTGTAAGAGAAAGATATTCTGTTTCTCTTGTAAAGTCAGGCAGGCCTCCGGCAAGTGATTTTACTACATCGGCCAGTTTTTTAAGGTCGTCAACAGACTCTACAAGTCTTCTCTTCAGTGCTTCCAGCTCTTTTTTGGATGGCATCATAGAGAATCGCCCTACTCTTGCCCTTATCGGGTGAGTTGTCCTTCCACCGATTATCTCACAAAGTTCATTTGCCAGACGATGAAGTTTAGTAACGAGAAGTACAATTTCAGTATGGGACTTAATCAATGGTATAACGCTGTTTACTTTGAGAAGGTCGGGGACGACCAGGTAGCACACGTGAAGTATATGGCTCTGAAGTGTTTCTCCGTGGAGTAATAACTCTCTCAAATTTTTAGTTAGATCAGATATGCTGATACCCATTGCGGCTTCAGTTGCTTTCAATGAAGCAAAAGTATGGCCGATCGAACAAATTCCACATATCCTTGAAGTGATTGTTGCTACTTCATGATACTCTCTGCCAATAACCATCGCTTCGAAAAACCTCGGTGCTTCAGGCACCTGCCATTCTATTTTGTTTACATTTCCTTCGTTGATATCGACAACAATATTTCCATGCCCTTCCACACGGGTTATATGGTTGACATCAATTTTTATATTATTACTCATTTTTTTACCTCCGGCTTCACTCCGAACAAATTGATCTTTCTCTGTATTTCATCAATCGTATAGTTGTATTTTTCAAGTATCTCATGCATAGCATTCTGGTTGGGATTGTCAACGGTTCCCCTGCAGGCATCACAAGGGACTCCGTTTGAAGGACAAACAGCTCCACATCCTGCTCTTGCAAGTGGCCCGAGACATACTTGGTCCAGATCAAATAAGCACTCATTCTCCCTCAGCTTGCATTCAATGCAAACAGGATAGTTCGGGATCGAAGGTGCTTTTCCAAGTGCAATTGCTTTTACAACGCTAAGGAACTCATTTTTGTCTATCGGACATCCGGGAATATGGAAGTCTACTTTTACAACTTCATCGACCCCTTTTGTAGGGAAGGTGTCAAGGTGGGGCATATTATAAGAGTCCCCGTATACTTCTTTTTTTACATCTTCGAGGCTTTCCCGGTTATTTTTCAAGCGGTTTATTCCACCTGAAACAGCACATTGTCCGAATGCAACGAGAAGTTTTGACCTTTCTCTTATATCTTTTATTCTTTCCTCATCTTCTTTACGCGTAATTGAGCCCTCAATAAACGCTATATCATATTCAGGTGCTTTTCCTGTTAAGATTTCTCTGAACTCAACAACATCTACCAGATTTGTGAGCCCGATCACATCTTCTTCAAGATTTGCGATCTGGAGCTGACAACCTTCGCAGCATGCAAAATCAAAAAATGCAACTTTCGGTTTGGATCCCATTAGAGTGCCTCCTTTAAATGTTTGATATCGTCATAATAGAAAACCGCCCCATCCTGACACACGTAGATATTGTCCATCTGGCAATGTCCGCATTTCCCCACACCACACTTCATTCTCCTTTCAAGAGAAACTATGATCTTTTTGTCGGAAAAATCCATATCATGAAGGCTCATTATCACATATTTATACATTATGGGGGGGCCGACAACTATTGCATATGTTTCCAGAGGATCAATGTTTTTAAGTTTCGGAAGCAAAGTTGTTATAACTCCGACATTTCCTTCCCACTTCTCACCATTGCATGTGTCGACTGTTTCTAAAAAAGTAATATCATTTCTATTTTTCCATTCTTCAATTTCATCAGTGAAAAGTCTTTGCCCCGGCTCTTTGCAGCCGAACAGTATCGTAATGTCCTTATAATCAGCTCTATTCTGAAGAGCGTAAAGTATTGCAGATCTTGCAGGAACAAGTCCTATTCCCCCGGTAACGAAAAGGAGGTTCTTTCCCCTCAGGTTGTTCATTGGGAATGATGTTCCAAAAGGACCTCTTATTCCAACTTTATCTCCTACGTTTAAAGAGTGTATCGCATTTGTTACGCTTCCTATGTTACGTATCACCATTTCAAATTTATTGTCATCTGAAGGAGGGGAAGAGATTGATATTGGTGCTTCGCCGATTCCCGGTATTGAAATTTCAGCGAATTGCCCGGGAAGATGTCCAAGAGAATGTCCTTTGAGCTCAAATTCAAAGAAACTGTCAATGTCAGTCATTTTCTTCTTTGAAACCAACTCTGCCACTTCTGGCAGATATATAGAGTTTTTCTGTATCTCTTCTCCGCATGTACAGTCTTCACACATTTTGTCCTCCTTGTTTGTTATCTTCCATATATTTTATTACTTTGACAGGTCCTGCTATGTCAGCAGCACAGGAGTATTGACAGCGACCACAGCCTACACATCCGAAATAGTGGTATTTTTCAGGGAGGTGTTTCCCTTTTCTGTAAATTCTATGTCTGAACCTCTGCCCCTTCTCTTTTCTGAAGTTATGTCCATCAGCACAAACTGCAAAATCCTCAAGCATACAGCCGTCCCATATCCTTATCCTTTTTCCTTCCTCAAGGTTAAGTTCAACCTCATCTCTAACATCAAAGCAATAGCAGGTTGGACAGACAAGAACGCATGATCCGCAGGAAAAACATTTTTCTCCAAATACTTCCCATACAGGATGGCCATGGTTTTTCCCAAGATAATCAGGGATAAGTTCTACAGAGATCGGTATTTTCTGATCATCCTTTACCTTGTTCTTTGCATCGTCAATCTCCTGAAGAGTGTAAGTGTTCTCAATGAAATTGCCACCTTTAATGAAATCCTTCCCTTTTTCGCTGACCACTTCAACAACGTAATCTCCATTCATTTTTACCATCATCAGGTCAGCAACTTTATAAGCCTGATCTCTGACAACCGATTTGGCAAATCTGTATTTGAAATATTTTGTTGGATAAAGACCTACAAGGATTGAGTTATCTCTTTTTTTCATATAGTGTTCATCTCTTTCACCTTCAGAAAATGCTCTATCCATCATATAAATTGCAGCAAGATCATAATAGTGAATTCCTACTATTGCCATCGGGTCACAATTGTTTACAGCCCGGTATGATTCGGGATTTCCAGGTTTATACTTCAAAAGAAGTTCTTTTGGTGGTTGGAAATACTTCTTGGGAGGAAGCATTGTCACATCATAATCGAGCGCAAGTTTGTCAGAAGATTCAAGCTCGTTAAAAACAAAGTGTGATCCCTTTTTGACAACGCCGATCACCTTTTCAGCTTTCTCATCGATCTTTTTGTCTAAAAATGACATAAAATCATTTTCAGAGATCTTTAAAATTTCCATAAATTAGCTCCTTTTGTAATTGGAAAATAATATTTTTTTTTTAACGAAATTCATTTTAAGTTGGAATTATAACAATTGATTCATAGTTGTCAACATTAAATTAAAAAAATAATTATAAATTTTTTTCTTTTCTTCATCAGTGGGAAAAACAGTGGTCTCGCTTCTGAATATTTTGCTATCCACAGGTTGAATGACAAGAAATATGATTATGATACAGTATTATTGTAACCAAGAGAAATTCATCGAAATATTGACATAAAGACATTTTTCCTATATATTGTAGCTTAATTTTCTATTTGACAGGAGTTTGACGTGAAAAGAACTTATCAACCTAATAACAGAAAGAGATCAAAAACTCACGGCTTTAGAGTGAGGATGTCTACTAAGAGTGGCCGTGCTGTAATTAACAGCCGAAGAAGAAAGGGTAGAAAGAAACTCGCAGTTTAAAAAACATGCCGGATTTCCCCCCTTCTCAGAGGTTAAGCAAAAGTGACCGTTTTTTATTAATGCTGAAGAGAAGGAAATATATAAAAACTGATTTTTTTTTTTTATTTTATAAAGAATGATCTCCCTTTTCATCGCTTTGCTGTTTCAGTAAGTAGAAAAACGGGAAATGCTGTTGAAAGGAATTATATAAAGAGAAGAATGAGGGAATTGTACAGGCTGAATAAGGATAAGCTAGAAGAGAATCATGATCTTTGGATCCTCATGAAAAAGAAATTTTCGAAATCCGATTCAAGTGAAATTGAGAGTATATTTATCGATTCTTTAACAAAAATAAAAAACAGATGATGAAAAAAGCGGCTGTTCAGATTTTGAAGGGATATAAGAAATATGTTTCTCCGCATCTGGGAAATAATTGTAGATTTTACCCTACCTGTTCTGTCTATACCATGGAATCGATCAAGAAGTTCGGAGTTTTAAAAGGGACCTTTCTTGGAACTAAAAGAATTTTTAAATGTCATCCCTTCCATCCGGGAGGAGTAGATCATGTACCCGACAAATTTGAGGTGAAAATAAAATGGACACAAAAAAGCTGATCTTAGCTATCGCATTGTCGATAATCGTAATTACTTTATACCAGTATTTCTTTATGCCTAAACCGGCAGTCAAGACCAATGTACCTGTTGAAGCAAGCGTAGTTCCTACAGCGGCTCTTCCGGTTAGTGCCGAGAAATCTGATGAGAGTGAATCAAAAAGCCTTTCAGATATTTTCTCAAAAACAAAAAAAGTTGAAAAAGTAGAAGAGACCGCTATCGAACCGATTGCAACTGATGTTGCCGGTAGCACTGAAAAAGATATTGTTGTTGAGACAAATCTTTTCACTGCTGTATTTACCAACAGGGGCGGTGGTTTAAAATCATTTGTATTGAAAAAATATAAAGATGATCTTAAAAATCCTCTTAATCTTATTTCTGAAAAGGTTAATGATGAAATCGGCGGGGATAAATATCTCCCGTTCTATTTTTCAATATTTTATCAGGAAGAGTATGTTAAAGAGTTGAACAGAAATCTTTTTGGTCACTCGGGGACAGACACTATGATAGTGTCCGGAAATATTGAGAAAGAACTGGTCTTTAAATATTCCAGTGTGGAAAATAATATTTCAGTGGAAAAAAGGTTTTTTTTCCGGAACGATTCGTATGTTATCGGAATGAAGATATCAGTTGTAAAGGATGGAAAGCCTATAAGCATTCCAGTAATATTCGGGCCGGACCTTGAAAATAATATCGGAGCTCAGAGAGCTCAGACCTCAACCCTGACCCTGAAGGGTTTTGATGGAACAGATATACAGGATCTCAAATTTTCAGGAGTGAAGCGGCAAAAGAGGCCTGAAGGCCGAGTTGAGATCGGTGAGGGTACATTCAACGGATTTTTCTCCTGGATAGCTTATGAACGCCCATATTTTGCGGCGATGATCAGAATGGCGAGAAGGGATGCTCCGTTAAAATATTACACGATACAGAGGGAAGAAGAGAAAGGGATAAAAATAGATTATTCTTTTATAACTTTTTCTGATCCTGTTTCCGTTTATTTTGGCCCTAAAGATGAAAAGGAACTCGCAAAAGTTGAAGCTATTTTTCCTGAATCCAACAAAGTAATAGATTACGGCTGGGCAATATTTGGTGCAATTGCCAAGATTATGCTTAAGGGGTTGACCTTCATTCATCAATATATTCCTAATTACGGGTGGGCTCTTGTTGTTTTCACTCTTTTCATCAAGATATTGCTCTTTCCCCTTACCTATGCATCGAGTGTTTCCATGGCCAAAATGCAGACGCTTCAACCGAAAATAAAAGCGATCAAGAAAAAATATAAGAACCCTAAAGACCCTGAACAGCGAAAGAAGATGAATGTCGAGACCATGGCTCTATATAAGAGCGAAAAGGTCAATCCTGCAGGAGGATGTTTGCCGCTCCTGCTGCAGATGCCCGTGTTTTTCGGATTGTTCAGGCTTCTCCAGACATCTATCAGTATTCGCCATGAACCATGGATATTGTGGATCACAGACCTTTCGTTAAAAGATGCTTTTTATGTATTGCCTATCCTTATGGGTGTTACCCAGATAATTGTTTCCAAAATGTCTCCTACTACGGCTGATAGTTCACAGAAAAAAATGATGTATATAATGCCGGTAGTTATGGTATTTCTCTTTATGAACTTTTCAAGTGGGCTTAATCTCTACTGGTTTGTTTCAAACCTGCTTCAGATAGGACAGCAGCATATAATTAATAAAAAGATTTTCAGTGAAAAAAAACGCGAGGATTCTGAAAAGAAAAGTCTGAAGAGAAAAAAAAGAGGTGGCTGACAAATGAAAAAGGAATTTAGTTCTGCATCATTGAAAGAAGCGCTTCTGAAAGCAGCTGATGAATTTGATATTAATGAAGAAGATGTAAGATATGAGATCATTACTGAAAAAACAAAATATTTCGGATTTAAGCAGAGAGAGATACATATAAATGCATGGGCTCATGAAGGCATAGATCAGAAAGAGCTTTCCTCATTCATTAATTCAATGATAGATCAGATGGGACTGAGCCTTGAGTTTAAGCTGACCGAAGGGAAGGGATTTGTTACTGCAAATTTTTCAGGAAAAGATTACAAACTTCTTCTCTATAAAAATGGAAATCTGCTCAATGCTATCCAATACCTTTTAAACAGATTGTTCGGAGAGATCGTTGGGAGTAAAATTTATTGTGAATGTGAAAATTTCAGGAAAACAAGGGAGCAGGATCTCAGTAGGCTTGCTCATCAGCATGCCAAGTCCATCAGAAAAAATGGAAAAAGGGTTACTGTAAGAGATCTCAATCCTTTCGAAAGAAGAGTTGTTCACATGATTATCAATAAATACTCAGATCTTGAATCGGCCAGCGCCGGAGATTCATTTCTGAAGACGATCACAATAAAAAAGAAATAATGGAAGAGGGGACTATAGCTGCCCTTTCAACACCTTCTGGCAGGGGGGGGATCGCTGTTATCCGGATCTCGGGAGACCTTGCCGAGATCATAACAAAAGAGATCATTGAAGGGGTGCCCGATAAGATCACTGACAGAAAGGCTGTACACTCATTTATCCATAAGGAAGATAAGCGTATCGAAGAGTGCGTTTATACATTTTTCAGAAATCCTAATTCATACACCGGTGAAGATATAGTCGAAATATCTATCCATTCCAATCCCCACCTTTCAGAGGTAGTTCTGGATCTTATATTAAGCAAAGGTGCCAGGGAAGCGCTTCCTGGTGAGTTTACCTACAGAGCTTTCAAAAATAACAAGATAGATCTTATTCAGGCTGAATCTGTAAATGAATTGATCAATGCTAACTCAAAATATTATGCGGAGATGAAATTCGGGAATCTTGAGGGTAAGCTTTCCATATTTCTTGAAGATCTTAAAAAAGAACTTGTCAACCTTGCTGTGAAGGTTGAAAGTATCATTGAGTTCCAGGAAGACCAGTCACTCGAGAAGATAGTGTTCACGCAGGAGCTGGAATCTTCAATTTCAGGAATAAGCAGAATAATTACAGGACACAGGTTTAATGAAGTGCTCGATAAAGGGCTGAATGTTGTTATTGTCGGGAAGGCGAATGTCGGGAAATCTTCCCTTTTCAACTCTCTGCTTCTCGAGGAGCGATCCATTACATCATCGATCCCGGGGACCACTCGTGATTTCATTAGAGAAAAGATCTTTGTAGACGGATATCCGGTTGAGCTTATCGATGTGGCCGGGATAAATTCAGGATCTGTGGATGATATTGAGAAGCTTGGGATAAGCAGAAGTATAGATCTGGTGAAAAATTCCGATGCTGTAATATTTCTATTAGACGGTTCTACCGACATTGATGATAATGACAGGTCGATATACGATCTCCTAGAGGGAAAAGAGCAGATCATTTTCATTAATAAATCTGATGTTCTACAAGAAGGAATGATCAAATCTGTATCAGAAGAATTTAATAATAATAAAATTTTCCAACTCTCAGTTCTGAAGAATACAGGGATGGAGAAGGTTTCTGAGTTCATATCATCAATCATAAATAAGATAGGAGAAGAGAGGGCGGAGATTTGTGTCAACCTAAGGCAGAAAACACTCCTTGTGGAAATTTCAGATTCTCTTAAGAATGTAAAGAGAATGATAAACACAGGGGAAACAGAAATAGAATTAATGGCTGAGGAGGTCAGGACCTGTGTTGCAAACATAGGGCGACTTCTGGGTGAAGTAACTAGTGAAGATATTCTGGGGAAAATATTTTCAAGTTTTTGTGTAGGAAAATGAAAGTAATAATAATAGGAGCCGGGCACGCAGGGATCGAGGCGGCATATGCTGTATCGAGGCTTGGTGCAGAGGCTGTCCTGATTACGACCCATCTCGAGACGATCGGACAGATGTCCTGCAACCCTTCGATAGGAGGAATTGCAAAAGGGCATCTTGTAAAGGAGATCGATGTGTTTGGCGGAGTGATGCCGAGAGCAGCGGATGCTACGGGAATCCACTTTCTTACTCTAAATCGAAGCAAAGGGCCTGCCGTGAGGGCGACACGGACTCAGAATGACAAAATAAAATACAGGTCCTACACAAAAGCGTTTCTTGAAGAATGTGAAAATCTTTCAATCTATCAGTCGATAGTATCAGGGATCAATATAGAAAGAGGTAAGGTTACCGGAGTAAACCTTCTTGAAGGCAATACTATAGATGGTGATGCTGTAATTATTACTGCCGGGACATTTTTGAACGGGAAAATATATATAGGGGACTCTGTAATCGAGGGAGGGCGAAGTAATGAACCTGCTTCCACACATCTTGCTGAGGATATAAAAAAGATAGGGTTTGAAACTCTCAGGCTTAAAACGGGTACACCTATGAGGCTTCATTATGATTCAATTGATTATTCCTTATTTGAGCCTCAG
Organism: Candidatus Aminicenantes bacterium UBA647; assembly: GCA_002299555.1. Taxonomy (GTDB): domain Bacteria; phylum Acidobacteriota; class Aminicenantia; order UBA2199; family UBA2199; genus UBA647. The sequence continues at coordinate 79,629 of DBOL01000103.1, read as the reverse complement.
CCCGGTGATGAGAATCCGAATCCATTCTCGGTGTTTACCAAAAGCAAACCTGAGAATAAAATTATTTGCTATCTGGGGTACACAAATTCAAATGTAAGAAAAACACTTGAGGATAACCTTCACTTCTCACCCCTGTTTTCGGGGAAGATAGAGGGGATAGGCCCAAGATATTGCCCTTCAATCGAGGATAAAATAGTTAAATTTCCACACAGGGAGCGACACCATTTTTATCTCGAACCGGAGGGAGTTGAAAACAAAGAGGTGTATGTGAACGGGTTATCAACCAGCCTTCCTGTTGAAGTTCAGAAAAAACTTCTGAAGCAGATCCCCGGACTCGACAAGGCTGTTATGATGAGGCCTGCCTATGCCATCGAGTATGATGCAATATCGCCTACCCAATTGGAAAAAACACTTGAGACAAAGATAGTGTCAGGTTTATATTTTGCCGGACAGGTGAATGGAACATCCGGATACGAGGAGGCTGGAGCACAGGGGCTGATGGCCGGGATCAATTCTGTCCTGAAAATAAAGAGTGAAGAGCCGTTTATTTTGAAAAGATCAGAAGGGTATATCGGGGTAATGATAGATGATCTGGTATCCAAGGGTATTGATGAACCCTACAGGATGTTCACATCCAGAGCAGAATACCGGCTGCAATTGAGAGAGGATAATGCTTTTGAAAGGCTGGGAGCTCACTCAAGGAGACTCGGTCTTATTGATAAAAAAATATTTTCCATGATGGAAGGAAGATCAGGGAAGAGGTACAAAGTAATAGATGAACTTAGATCCACAAAGATAATTTTTAATAGTAAATCGCAAACTCTATTTCATCTTCTGAAAATGCCGGAGCACAATTTAGAAGCGGTTGAAAAAATATATGGGAAAAAGATCGGTAAAGATATAGCGAAAGATCTTTGCATGTCTGATATTTCATTTATTGAAGCTGAAGTAAAATATGAAGGTTATATCCGGATACAGAACGAAAATATAAAAAGGCTGAACAATATCGACAAAGTTGAAATCCCTGTTGATATTGACTATGAAAAAATTGACGGGTTGTCAACTGAGGTCATACAGAAACTAAAAAAAAAGAAACCAAAAACTTTAAAAGATGCTCTCGGCCTCTCCGGAGTGACTCCTGCCTCGATCAATGCAATAAGTATTTATCTCACATTGAGAAGCAGATAAATGTCTGATTTCTTATTTCTTTGAGGCTTTTTCCAGCTCTTCCAGCCGGTCACTTACTTTGTGAAACATTGATGTAAGTCCTGACATTGGCCCGCCTAAAAAGAAGAGGGCAACACCAAAAAGAATTGTTGGAAGTTCCTTTTGCATTATTCCTAATACGATTCCTGCAATTCCTATAATAACAGCTAAAATTCCTGCCGGGATTCCCATTGGACATCTTAATTTCTTTTCTTGATCACTCATTTTATCTCCTGTTTAAATCAAATTTAATTTTTCTTTCAGTTCTATCTCCAGGGGGAGGCTTCTGAAAGCAATTTTTCTATCTATCAATATTGTCGGTACTGCATAGATGCCGAGTTTATACCGGCTGATCATCCCTTTGGGAGAACTGATCAGGGTCTCTTTTAGCCTGAACTTCTCCGGGTTCTCTTTCACTATTTTTTTTAATAATGTTTTTGCTGTTTTGCAGTAAGGGCATATAAGTCCATAATACAATTCAATCTCTCTCATTCTGCACCCACAATGGTTGTATTGTACTCTAAAAGCCTGTCTTTTTCAATATTAAAAAATCATCACTCTTACAACCATGATGGGTGGAAGGCATCATTGTATCATTGCATTTTTGATAATGAAAAGTACGCTATGTCCCTCTAAAGTTACTAAATACGCTTCGCCTTCATGTTGAAGGAAGTTTGTTTTTTATGAAATAATTCTTAAAAGAGATATACTTTGCAAAATGTTGACAAAAATTAATCAAATAGAATTCAAATATTTTCCTGTCCTTTGTTTATTTGTATATGTTCCGTTTCATTTATTGGAGGAGGCGCTTGGGAATTTTCCTCTTTGGATGAGCGAACACTATAGTTTACCAAAAACGCTGAGTTATCCTCACTGGCTGATCAATAATAGTATTTTCTTTTTTATCATATTGATAGGATTACTGATATATTTCAGAGACAGGACAAAATATCTGCCTCTTGGAGTTGGAATACTTGTCTGGTCATTTATGAATGGCATGGAACATGTAGTATTTAGCGTAATTGATATGAAAGCATCCCCCGGAATTGTTACTGCTGTTTTATTCTTGTTGATATCAGGATTTGGATTTCTCAAACTGAAGCAGGATGATCTTATTGGAAAGAGATTGATATTTAATTCAATTTTTGCCGGTATCGGCTATTGGGCTATCCCGATAATTATTATAGTTTCAGTTGGTAAGTATCTGGTTTTAGTATTTCCATAATCCGGGACGGAGAGTAGCTTCGTAACCCTGCTTTGCTAAAGTTACATAGTTACGCTACGCCCCTCATTTTTTCTGCAAGAAAATTCATTGTGGGGTGTTCTACCTGTATTAAAGGAGGCTGGATGAAAAAATTAATAATTTTAATTTTTATAGCAGTGTTTATCGTTTCAGGAGTTTTTGGTTCAGGCTATATTTCCAAACATATGAAACAGGGTGTTAACATGGCCGAGAGGAATCTTTACAGAGGGCAGATGCTTCTCAGGATGAAGGCTGAACTCGGACTCACTCCGGATCAGGTAAAAAAGATAGAACAGATGGGTCTTGATTTTCAGGGATCTGTTATTAAAAGGATGGCTGATACCAAGATTCTGGAGTTGAAATTCGCAAACTATCTCCAGGGAGATAAGATAAGTAAAAAGACCATTGAGAAGATGATAAAAGAGATCGCTGGATTAAAAACAAATCTTCAGATAGATAGGATTTTTCATCTTCTGGATGTTAAGGGTGTATTAACCCCTGATCAGCTTAAGAAGGCTGACGAGTTGAAGTATAAATTCGGAAGAAGAGCGTATTTTAATGAAAGGAGCAGATCACTCAGAGGTAAAGATAGAAAAGGCGACCGGAGATCAGGAAGATCTGGTCTCAGATAATATTTTCATGTGATTCTTCTATGGGAGGGGGCAACCCCTCCCTTTTTTTTTTATTCCAAAATATCTACCTTCAACGTTATCCTCACTTGAAAATAAGGGAGAAAATCTATATAATTATCCCTCTATGGATAATTACAAAATTCGGATCGCCGGCAGGAAGAGACTATCCGGAACTATAATAGTATCAGGTGCCAAGAATGCTTCGCTGCCTGAATTGGCAGCAACAATTCTCGCCGATTCAGAAGTTCTGCTAAAAGGCGTTCCAAATGTAGAAGATGTAAATACCATGTTCAATGCATTGGAACGTATTGGAGCTACAGGTAATTTTGATCATAACAAAGTTAATATAAATTTAAGCAACATAAAAGAACCGGTTGTATCGGAAACGATCTCTAAAACATCACGATCATCGATTCTCATCCTCGGCCCTCTACTGGCACGAAACGGATATGCCAGAGTTTCTCTCCCCGGAGGGTGTGCTATAGGGGACAGAAAGATCGATTTTCATCTTGAAGGGCTGAAGAGAATGGGGGCAGAGATCAACGTGGAGGATGGATATATATCAGCCAGAAGTAAAAGGCTTAAAGGGGCTGACTATACTTTCCCGGGGGTTAGTGTTACCGGAACTGAAAATCTGATAATGGCATCAACACTGGCAGACGGGGAAACAATATTGAGGAATTGCGCTGTTGAACCGGAAATCACAGACCTGATAACGTTTCTGGAATCAATGGGAGCGGATATAACGGGACAGGGGACTGATACGATCAGAATAAGTGGCAAGGATATTCTGAGTGGGACATCTCATACCGTTATCCCGGACAGAATTGAAATGGGAACATATGTTATTGCTGCTTGTCTGAGAGGCGATAATATCGTTGTGAAAAATTGTATTCCTGAATATATCGGGAGTCTTTTGAAAATTCTGGAATTAATGGGTGTTGAAATAACTATTATTAAGGATGAGATTTCAATTAAGGTTCCCGGGAGATTAAAACCGGTTGAGGTCAACACAGATCCTTATCCAGGGTTCCCGACCGACCTGCAGGCACAACTAACGACACTATTAACTCAGGTTGACGGAGTTTCACATATTAGAGAGAATATTTTTAATAACAGGTTTAAACACGTTATCGAATTGAATAAGATGGGGGCAAATATTGCTATTAATGGAAATATTGCTGAAATTAAGGGAATATCAGGTCTTAAAGGTGCGTACCTCAACGCAACAGACCTGAGAGCATCGGCCTCCCTTGTCCTTGGTGCATTGATAGCAGAAGGTGAGACTTATATTGATAATGCTTATCAGCTTTTCAGAGGCTATGAAGATATGCCAGGGAAACTGAATAAAATAGGTGCTGATATCAGCGCAATGAAGGTGTGAAATGAGCGATTGTCTTTTTTGTAAAATAAGTTCAGGTGAAATAAAATCAGAATTTCTATTCGAAGACGACAAAGTTGTCGTATTCAGAGATATTGATCCTCAGGGCCCTTTTCACATTCTGATAATTCCGAAAGAACATTATACTTCAATAAAAGATGTAAAAGATGAATCATTGATAGGGCATATGTTTTATGCGGGGAACAGGGTCGCCGAAGAGAATAATGTTGAGAATTTCAGATATATCATTAATACCGGTGAGGAAGCAGGCCAGACAGTTTTTCATGTCCATCTCCATCTTATTGGTGGCAGAAAGATGACATGGCCTCCTGGTTAAGGAGTAAAAATGAAGATTAAATGGATCGGGCACTCAGCCCTGTTGCTTGAAGGGAGTCGAAAAGTATTAATTGATCCTTTTCTTTCAGGAAATCCTGCCGCAACGGTTTCTTTAGAAGATATTATTGAGTGCGATGTTGTTGTTGTCACGCATGACCATGGCGATCATCTTGGTGACTCATTTGATATCTGTAGAAAAACCGGTGCAACCTTTGTTTCCCTCAATGAAGTATCAGAGCTGGCAGAAAAAGAGGGATTAACTGCGGAATTGATGAATGTAGGAGGGACAATTGAAAATAGTGGTGTTAAGGTTTCATTGGTCCCTGCACTACATACCGCCGGATTAGGTGGAACTGCGGCAGGAGCTGTAGTTGAACTTGACGGAATTATTGTATACCATGCAGGAGATACCGGATTGACAATGGATATGACTCTGATCGGAGAAATGTATAAGCCTGACATTGCATTTCTTCCCATTGATGGCAGATTTACCATGACTCCGCGCCTTGCTGCAAGAGCTGTTGAGCTTCTTAAGATACCGAAGGTTGTACCTATTCATTTCAATACTTTTCCAGCAATTGAGTCATCTCCTGAAGAATTCAAATCTCTTGTCAGAGGTGACTATGAGGTTATTATTATGAAGCCGGGTGATAGTTTAGAGTTATAAATGCCATACATAATTGACGGTAATAATCTTATAGGCAGTTCTCCGGATATATCTCTTGAAGACAATAACTCAAGAACGGAGATTGTTGCGATAGTAAAAAAATTTCAGAAAAAAAAAAACAGTAAGATCATCGTAGTTTTTGATGGGGAACCTGATACTTTATCAGGAGAAGAGAATCCTACTGAAAAAATAGTAATAAAATATCCTCCTTTAGGAGATTCTGCCGATGATGAGATAAAAAGGATACTCGAAGGATATACCTATTTCAGAGATGTTATTCTTGTAACATCTGACAGGGAGTTGAAAGACATAGCAAAGAAGAAAGGGGCCAAAGTAATAAATTCGATCGAGTTTTATTATGAGCTGAAAAGAGTATACAGAGCTACAGGAAGAATAGAAATGAAACAGAAGCGGATCGATACCGAGTTAAGCGATGGTGAGGTTGATCAGTGGCTGAAAATATTCGACAAGTAACTTATACTCTTATATCTGTACGTAAAAGGAAGACAATAGTATAAGACCCTTGAGGAGATTATTTCAGGCGGGTGTTGATATCTCTCCAGAGAAGAAAGTCTCTTCTCCACCATCCTTAAGTTCTAAAACAAGTGCTCCCTTATCATTGATCATTATAAACTTTCCATTTATTGTTTCCCCTGAATTGTGAAAACTTATTTCATCACCTGGTTTGTGCTTCAAATAAAAGAGATATTTTTCCAAAATGACATCATATAGTCTGTCTTCCATGATCCCGGTGAAATAGAGGAGATATTCAGATATCCTTAATGTAAGTTCTCTAATATCTATTTCCCTGCCGGAAATAATGGAAAGTGATGTGGCAGTTTTTAAAATATCTCTACTCAGTTGTTTTTGATCGACATTCACATTAAGACCTATTCCTATTACTGAGAATACATTCTTGTTGAACAATTTGTTCTCTATCAGTATCCCTCCCGCTTTTAATCCGGATAATTCTATATCATTGGGCCACTTAAGTTTAATATCCAGCTCAGTCATTTCAGAGATAGCTTCAGCAACAGCCGTCCCTGCTGCCAGTGCAAGAAGTCCGAGGTTTTCTCTGTTTTTTATGTTGATAAGATAAGAGATGTATATTCCACCCTTACCTACAGGGATCCACTTACGTCCATCCCGTCCTTTTCCTCCTGTTTGAATGTCAGTAGTAACGAGTAATGGGATATTGCTGGAAAGAGAATTCAGATTTTCATTTATATATTCATTTGTCGATCTGCATGTGGGAAGGTCTACTATATTAATAAGATCCGGAACCGGGTGTTCTTTGTCAGGTGAGGTCAGATAAAGTTTTTTCAAATTTCTCCTTCTTATCAATTGATTCCTGGAGTGTTCTTTTGAATCCGTTAACTATGTCTGCAGGTGCTTTCTGAACAAAATTGCGGTTTTTTAGCCTGTTCTCAATATTATTGATCAGGTCGTCAGTTTTTTTCAGTTCTTTGCTGATTCTTTCGATCTCCTTCTCTCTGTCCGATTCATTTTCAAATGGAAGGAGAATTTCCCAATTCAGGTGAACGCCCCGATATCCTTTCGGAAGAGAGGAAAAGTCACTCACTATTTCAGCATTTTCACTTTTAGTAAGAAAATTAAAATACTTTAAAAGTTCAGCTAGAACATCTGCCTCTTTTTTCGAAGAAGTTTTTAGAAATGTTTTGAGACGCGTATTGGGATCAATTTTATTTTCAGTCCTGGTCTTTCTTGTTTCCCCTGTTATTTTCTTCAACAATTCGATATTTTTATATTCCTGGGTGAAAACCAGTTCACTTTTAAATTCGGGGAATTTTGTTTCAAGGAGGAAGTTTTTTTCCGTTTTGATCATCTGGTAAATCTCTTCGGTAAGGTATGGAGTGAAAGGGTGAAGAAGTTGAAGAGATCTGAACAGTGTGTATTTAAGTACATTTCTTGTCTCTCTGTTATCGATATCATTTTTTGAGAACTCCAGATACCAGTCACAATATTCGTGCCAGAAAAAATGGTATAAAGCATCGGCGGCTTCATTCAACTTATAATCATCCATCATTGAGTTAATGTTTTTCGTTGTGAGATTTAACAAATGCAGTATCCACTTGTCAGTAACCGAGATCTTTTCAAAATCAATGTCTTCCGATTCATCACCCTTAAGGTTCATAATAATGTATCTTGAGGCATTCCATATCTTGTTTGTAAATGCTTTATATCCTTTTATTCTGTTTATCGAAAGTGAAATGTCCATCCCTGGAACGGCCTGAATAGCAAGTGTGAATCTTAATGCATCAGTTCCGTATTCCTTAATGATATCAAGTGGATCAATAGCATTATTCTTGGTCTTGCTCATCTTCTGGCCTTTGTCATCTCTGATCAGCCCGTTGATCAACACCTTTCTGAATGGGATGTCCTTACCGAAATGTATACCCATCATGACCATTCTCGCTACCCAGAAGAAAATGATATCAAAGGCGGTAACCATCAATGATGTCGGGTAGTATTTTTCAAAATCCGGTGAATCATCCATCCATCCGAGGGTGGAAAAAGGCCAAAGGGCGGAAGAGAACCATGTGTCAAGAACATCGGGGTCTTGTATGATTTTTGAAGATTTGCACTTCGGGCAGATTTCAGGATGCTCGGATGCTACAGTAATCTCATTACACGACTCACAATTATATGCGGGGATCCTGTGCCCCCACCATAGTTGCCTGGATATACACCAATCCTGAATGTTATTCATCCAGTTAAAGTATATTTTTTCCCACTTGACAGGGATGAACTCAATATCCTTTTTTTTCACAGCCTCTATAGCCGGCTTTGCTAACTCTTCAGTTTTCAGGAACCATTGCTTTGACACATTTGGTTCAACAATAGTTTCACATCTCTGGCAATGACCAACATTGTGTGTGTGTTTTTCCTCTTTTTCTATATTTCCTGATTCACTTAATATTTTTATTAATTTTTTTCTGCACTCTTCACGGCTCATTCCGATAAAATTTCCAGGGATATCTCCGGTCATTTTCCCCTCTTTATCTATTACAACCCTGCTCTCAAGGTTGTGCTTCAGTGCAATATTATAATCAAGAGGATCATGTGCAGGAGTTATTTTAACAGCACCGGTACCGAAATCAGAAGCTACTTGCTCATCAGATATGATCTTCAATGTCCTGCCGGCAACAGGGAGCATGATCTCAGATCCAACTAAGGCCTTATACCGTTCGTCATCCGGGTTAACTGCAACTCCAGTATCTCCCAGCATTGTCTCAGGTCTTGTTGTTGCAACCACAATATGTTTGTCCGGGTCATTTTTCAGTGGATATTTTATATATGTAAGATTTCCCTCAACTTCCTTATGGTCAACTTCAAGATCTGAAAGGACCGTCTTACATGAAGGACAATAGTTTACCATGTAGGTTCCCTGGTATATTTTGCCCTCTTTATATAACTTTACAAAAACGTCAGTGACGACCTTGTTCATCTCTTCACTGAGGGTGAATTTCATTCTACTCCAATCGAGGGTAAGTCCCAGTTTGGAGACCTGCTCTATTATTCTGCTTTCTGACTTATCTTTCCATTTCCACACTTCTTCAAGAAATTTTTCCCGCCCCAGATCTTCTTTGGTTTTCCCTTTTTCTCTTTTCAGATTTTTTTCGACTATCATCTGGGTTGCAATACCGGCGTGATCAATACCGGGGAGCCAAAGCGTATTGAACCCTTCCATCCTTTTCTTTCTCATTATAATATCGGGGATCGTAAATGTAAGGGCGTGTCCCATATGGAGAGACCCTGTTATATTCGGAGGAGGAAGAATCATTGAAAATTCCGGCTTTTCATTTGTGTTGTCGGCTTTAAAAAGTCCGCTTGAAACCCACTTCTCGTACCATCCTTCTTCAGTTTTTTCTATGTCGTAGTTCTTTTCCATTAGTTCTCTTCTCCGATCAATGCTAATTTATTCATAAAATTCTTAATAGTCTTCTCTATTGCTTAAATCGAGGGAAGTCGGGAAAAAGAGCGAAGTTCTATTTATACTCTTTTTCTATATCACTCTTTAATTTGTCTATCTCACCTTTTATTATTTTTTCAGCCAGAGGCGGGACTATCTCCCACAAGATTTCCTTTATGGAAATTGTCAATTTGTCCTCTATTTTCTCCACAATTTTATTACTATCCTTAAGGTTGGTCAGGCTTGCCAATTGATTAGCCAGACCATTTTCACTTATCTTCTCTGCTGTTTCTTCTTCTATGCCTGCCGGTTTACTTTTGTCCTGACTTTCGCTCTCAAGTTTTTCAAGCACCTGCTTTATTTCTTCAGACTTCTCTTTTGTTTCTTCCTTGGTTTCTGCCTCCGGGATTTCTAATTCCTGATCTGCAATACTCTCAGGATCAGATATAGAATTGCTTTCAATATCAGTTTTGTTAATGGAAAAAACATTTTCAAGATCCGAAGAGTCTATGTTGCTTAAAGATGGATCAAGTTGATCTTTTTCATCATCATCAGTTGTTTTTTCTTCGGTAGCGACTTCTGGTTCCGGTGGGGGTTCAGTTGATATCTGCTCTGTTGGAAGGGAGGATGTTTCAGGGTCTATCCCTTTTTGCTGAGCGATATTCTTCTGAATATCGATCTCCTCCATTGTAAGAGAGTCAATCTCAAGTTCTTCTTCCTGGATCCGGATATTTTCTTTTATGACGGCTTCTTCGTCAGTAGTAGAAGCCATCTCCGGAGATTTTTGGGCGGAGTCTTCAAAAGGGTTTGAAATCTCCTCAACTTCCTCTGGTAACAGTTTGTCTTCACTTTCGCCAATCCCTGATCCCTGGGTTATCTCTTCAGATGGGAGGACATCTTCTCTTACGGAAGTTTCGGAGTCTGGCGCAACGATTGTATCCATAAATCCTTCCGAACCCCCATCACTCTGGACATCAGAAAAATCAATCGATTCAGATTTGTCCATAATATCATTTATTTCAGAGATCTCCTCCGGCATTGAAGACGGGATGTCTACAGTTTCAGTTGGTTCCGGTTCCGGTTCTGGCTCTGCATTGGGCTCATCCACAATGCTTTTTATAGTGATAACAAGCGCTTTGGAATCAAAAGGCTTTGTTATAAAATCCTCATATTTCAGACCTTTCAGTTGTTCTTCATCTACAGGTTCAAAGCCCCCCTTGATCAAAAAAACTTTTGTGTTCTTCAGGTCATCGCTTTCATTGATGAATTTGCATACTTCATATCCATTCATCTCGGGAAGTTTTATGTCAACAAGTACAACCGATGGCTTGAGATCAAGAAGCTTCTCGGTAATATCCTGACCGTTCTCATAACTTATCAGCTCGATGTCTTCTTCATCGGAAAAAGAGAGTTCTACTATTCTTCTGATGGTATAACTGTTATCTGCAAGTACGATATAATTTTTCATAATCCCCCCTACAGATAGACTTTTAACATTTTTTAGATAAAAATGTCAAGAAAAGGGAGAAGTTTTTTTGAAAAGGTAGTCTATAACTTGACTTAATCATTGTTATAATGTATAAGTCGAAGGTAAAATGAGATCAAAGAATAAGTCATATTCCATAATAATTGTTTCAGACGCTACTTCTACCAATAAAGAGCTGTTTTTATCTTCAAAATTCATCAGGAATTCACTTGTAGCAGTTGTTCTGCTTGTAGCTTTGTTCGGTTACGTGATCTTTGATTACCTCACTTTGTCTATCGACAGCCAAAAAATGGGAAGGCTTGAGGTGGAAAATGTTAGAAAAACTAAGATTATTACAGAGCTAACAAGAAATGTTGATAAAGCTCAGAGAAGTCTTACTAAGATGGAAAACTTTAAGAAAAGGATTCTCATTGCAGCAGGACTCACCTCGCCTTCAGCTCTGCAGGAGATAGGAACGGGTGGCGGGCCAATAGCAGATATTTCTTCAGATGTTGAACTTATAGATAAAAGTCTGGATATCACTATACCTAAAAGGAAAGTAGGTATTCTCGAGAAAGCGAGAAACAATAATATTACTGCAAAAAAGATGGAGAATGAGCTTCAATTTGTTGAGAATGTTATTGACAAGCAAAAAGTAAGATTGTCCTCAACACCATCAATATGGCCGACAAAAGGGTACCTTACAAATTCTTTTGGAAGAAGAATTCATCCTCTTACAGGAAAAAGGAGTTTCCACTACGGTCAGGACATTGCAACTCAATCCGGAAATAAAATTATTGCACCTGCAAATGGAGTTATTCTTGTCGCAGAGTTCAGAGATTATTATGGAAAAATGGTAATAATTGATCACAACTTTGGTTATACAACCAGATACGGTCACTTAGCTGCATTCAATGTTAAGGAAGGCGATCGGGTTACAAGAGGGCAGGTGATCGGTTTTGTGGGGAACACGGGCCGGAGTACAGCGCCTCATCTTCACTATGAAGTTCGCTTCATGGGTAAAGCGATCAACCCCATGAATTTCATCATAGACTAAAACAACAACCGGTTTTATATCAGGTTTTATAATTTATGTTTGTTCCTGTGTTAAAATTGTTATACTAGAAATAAATGAGCGATCTTAAGAAAAAATTAGACTTTATTGTTGGTAAAAAAAGAATAAATCTGAATGAATCTGTATCCGATTCACAAAGTCTATCAACAAAACTGAAACTTGAAGAACTTGTCAACAAAAATTTGAAGAACCGATCTCTGGAGAAAAAAGAGGAGAGCCCTCGAGAAAAAATAAATTTTGATAGTGATTATGAAGTTATAAATTACAATTATCCCCTGAGTTCTATTTTTGGAAAAGTTACGCTTAGTGAATGGAATGAAAAAAGAGCATCAACAATTTCAACAATTTTCAATGATCCTGAACTTACAAAAATAGATCCACTGAAGTTATTGTATTTTGATACTGAGACGACCGGACTTTCGGGAGGGACTGGTACGATCCCCTTCATGCTCGGGTTTGGATTTATTGACAGAAACTCCTTTGAGGTCCGGATATTTATTCTGAATGATCCTGCAAGAGAAGGATTATTCCTTGACGAAGTAGACCGGTTTCTTGATGAATTGGACATAGAAGGTGTCGTTACTTACAACGGTAAATCTTTTGATTATCCACTTATGGAAACAAGATATGTGTTGAACAGGAAAAAATTTCCACTACTGGATTATCCTCATCTTGACTTTCTGCCTCCTGCAAGGATGATATGGAAAAATACTTTTGAATCAAGAAAGCTGGGTTATCTTGGAGATATACTTCTGAATATCTCAAGAGATGATGATGTAGATGGAAGCCTTATCCCCAGATTATATTTTGAATATCTCAGATCCGGGAATTTTTCAATGATCGAAAAAGTAGTTGAACATAATGCACTTGACATTGTAGGCCTTTCAGCTTTGCTCCTCCTGGGCTGCAGCTATATTGATGATATTTCCAGAACTTCAGAAGAAGGAGAAATGCTAGGAGTGGCACTCCTGAATGAGAAGTCCGGATTATTTTCAGATGCAGAGAAACTCTATAACCAAATCAATAAACATGCAGTCAGAGATGAGATAATTGCGCAATCAGTAAAGAGGCTTGCGCTTATAAAAAAAAAGAGAAAACTATTCGAAGAAGCCGAAGAGTTGTGGAAAATATTGTCCGGTTATGGAGATAAGCTTGCACTAAGAGAGATGTCCATTTATCTGGAACACAAAAAAAAAGACTTTGCAGGAGCCGTTGAGTTTGTTCAGAAAGGGCTTGAACTGGCGGAAATATCGGAAACTCAACGAAAAGATTTTGAAAAGAGGCTTGCCCGTCTTAAGAGAAAGATTGCCGGTATATCAGGCGGACAATAAAGGAGGCTTTTACTCCAGTTCTTTTTTTCTGTCGATCCTCGTTGTAACAACGTTGTATATTACAAGTGCAATAGCCGATATCATTCCTATCGCCGCAAAATAATACCAGATCACATGAGCGTTATCATATGCGTGGAGTTTTTCTGCAGCAGTCAGAAATCTGGGATCGGGGCAGTATTCTGTAAGAAGATAGCCTGATAGTCCAAATCCGAAAAACGAAGCAAGGAAAGCATTGAGATGACTAAACCCGAGATATAATCCTTCTTCACCCTTGGGAGCTTGAAGTGAAAAGAATTCCAGATATCTTGGAGAAATAAAACATTCAGCAAGCCCCTGAAGCATGATACCAAAAATTAGCATTATAGTGATAGGGTGCAATGTGAATAACCCGAATATTGAAACTGACTGACCTGTTGCTGATTCAAGAACCGGGCTTAATGCCATAGTGAGTGCTGAAAAAGGCATTATAAACATTCCGATCGTCATTGAGGTGACAGCCCTTACTTTTCGCATCAACTGAGTTATCAGGACAACAAATATCATCACTATTGCCGGATTTACATTTGCGATCCATTCAGGCTTTGCGTGTTCCCCCACAGTCCTTATCACATATTTCGGCATTGTTGCATAAAGCTGATGCTGGATCATCCAGAACCCGGTAACAATAATTATCAGTGTTAACAGCCGGAGATTGGAAACGACCTTCATAAACCCGGCCCATGTCTCTTTAAGTGATTTTCCCTTGCCCCTCTGATCTGAGTTCTTATAAAAAAAATATACAATGATGAGTGCAAAGACTGTCATTGTTGCAGAAAAGAAATTTATTGATTTTATACCGATGTTTATTCTCATGGGTGCGGCAAATGTCTTGCCGAGAAAAGCACCTATATTAACGACCATGTAAAAAAGAGAATAACCTCTTGCTCTTGTCTCTTCATTTGTTGTGACTGCAACTGTTCCGGTAATGATCGATTTAATAAAAGATCCACCTATCATAACAATAACAAGAGCAGGAATTACACTAAGCTTATAGGGGAAGAGTCCAAGTGATAAATATCCTATACTGAGAAGTGAAAATGCGAGGATAACTCCTTTCCGGAACCCGATCTTGTCAGCAAGGGCCCCGGCGAAAGGCGGGAGAAAATATAGCCCGGCTGAAAATCCACCGCTGATCCAGGCAGCCCAAATATCATTATATCCAACGACATCTGTCAGATAAAGAGTTATTGCAATAAAGACTGCATAGTATGCAGCTCTCTCAAAAAATTCTACCAGATTGGCAATCCAGAATGTGGCTGGAAATTTCCAGGTTGTGTTTTTACTTGTATCCATCGTTTCTCCTTTCTCAGTGTAATGAAGATATGTATAGCATCCCTTTGAAATATTTGCAAATCAAAAGTGAAAATGGTGGAAACAATGTTTTTTTGCTCAAATATTATTTATGTAAAGCAATAATATTTGCGTTTACATGGAAGTATTTCGGAGTTAACGGGTTTCGGGAAATCGCATTGGATTCAGTCAGAAAAAAGATGGGAACTTTATTAAAGGTCAGATATTTCTTATGATTTCCAGAAGACGGTCGAGTGAATTTGCAGGGTCAAGCTTTTCGATCATTTTACCCTTTCTGAACAGATAAGCTTTACTTTTTGAAAAAGCAATTCCAATGTCTGCCTCTTTAGCTTCCCCCGGACCATTTACTTCACACCCCATGATTGCGATCTTTATATTCTTATTCAATTTGAGTTTGCCAAGCTTCTCCTCAAATGCTTTTACGATATTTATAAGATCCACACTTACCCGGGCACATGTAGGACAGGACACAACTTCAATTCCACGTTCCCGAAGTCCCAATACTTTAAGGATCTCTACGGCCACTTTTACTTCTTCAATAGGATCGTCTGTGAGTGAGACCCTGATGGTATTTCCTATCCCGGCCGCAAGAAGACTCCCTATTCCTATGGAAGATTTAATAGTTCCTGAAAATAATGTCCCGGCCTCTGTAATTCCCAGATGGAGGGGGTAATCACACACTCTGTCAATTTTTCTGTATGCATCGATCGTCTCCATGACATCTGAAGATTTCAGTGATAGTTTAATGTTTGAAAAATCTGAATCCTCAAAAAATTTTATTTTGTCCAGGGCGGAATTGACCATCATTTCAGCCCTGGTTTTTCCCTGGATCAAATATTTTTTCTCGATTGATCCCGAATTAACACCTATACGGATCGAGATATTGTGGTCAGCAGCAGACTTGATTATACGTCCCAGCTTTTCCTTACTGCCTATATTTCCGGGATTGATCCTGATCCCGTCCACTCCGGCATCAATTGCTCCCATAGCAAGGTTCGGATTGAAATGGATGTCGGCAATGACAGGAATAGGTGATTCGGATTTTATTTTTTTTAATGGCGAGATGGAATCCTGATCCGGTACGGCAACTCTGATGATCTCACATCCTGCAATATAGAGCTGCCTGATCTGATCAATTGTGGACTCAGCATTACTGGTATCGGTGGTTGTCATTGACTGGATCGAAACGGGGTGATCACCACCAATCCCGACATTTCCTACAAAGACCTCTCTTTTCATAATGCTATTATATCAAACAGCGGTAGAATTTGTATTGTTATGGTTTATTTATCGGATTCTTTTAATTTCCGAGAACTTTAATGCTCCCATTAACAGTTCCCAACTTTATATCAAATTTGCCTTTATTAATAGTGCCGGCCATTTTACTTCCGATAAATTGTTTTGTCCTCGACAGACTAAAGTCACTTTTGATAGATCCGTTTACAGTATTTGCTTTAAGGTTAAAACTTGAATCTTTATTGATCTCCAATTTTACAGAACCATTGACAGTCTCAACGCTGAGATCTCCAGCAATCGCTTTGTTCAGGTAAATTCCGACATTACCGTTCACTGTTTTAAATTCAGCATCTTCAAAAGAGCCTTCAAATGAAAGCCGCCCGTTAATCGTATCTGCGTTAAGATCTTTCAGTTTACCTTCAATTGAGATGCTACCGTTTACCGTTTCAATTTCTGTAAGTGAGATATTGTGTGGTAACTTGACATAAAACTTAACAGTAGCCTTACAATTCTTCCAAGGTCTTTTAACATTTATTTTAAGCTTTCCTTCGCTGTCGTTGAAAACTACTTTTGTTTTCTCAAAATATTCTTTTTTATTGGAATACTTTTTAGCCTTGACGTATATTGTGTCACCTTTATAGGTAACTACACTAATATTCCCATTACAATTTTCCAGCTCGAAAATAAAGTCTGAACCTGCTTTAAATGATTTTTCGATGGTTTTTTCATATTTATATCCAAAGGAAAAAAATGTCAGTGAAAAAAAGATCAGAATAAAAATTAATGTTAATTTTGTTTTCATATCAGCCCCCAATTTATATTAAACGATACAATTTCAAAAAAGTTCCATATTGACATAATTGCATGGGTTTGGGTTTAGTGATAAAATCGGCTGGAAAGGAGACAAATTCTATGAACGATACAGCATTTTTATTCCCCGGTCAGGGTTCCCAATATGTTGGAATGGGAAAAGACCTGTTTGAAAAAAGTGATCTGGGGAGAAAAACTTTTAAACTCGCAAATGAAATTCTTGGTTATGATTTCATGAAAATATGCTTTGAAGGACCTGAAGAGGAATTGAAATTAACACACAATACTCAGCCTGCTCTCCTTACGGTTTCCTATATTCTTTTCAATCTTCTCGGGCAGGAACCTGCACTTGGGGCAGGCCATAGCCTTGGAGAGTATTCAGCTGTACTTTGTGCAGGCGGGATCGATTATGAAGATGCAGTAATGCTGGTTCACAAGAGGGGCAAATATATGCAGGCGGCAGTACCGGTTGGGAAAGGTGCGATGGCTGCTGTTATAGGCCTTGATATCGATCAGGTTAGAGAAAAAATGAAAAATATCATTGGTGTGGTAAATATAGCCAATTGGAATAGTTCTTCTCAGGTAGTAATTTCAGGAGAAAAGGGAGCAGTTGAAAATGCTGTTGAAGTTCTGGATGCACCGAAGTCTGTCATGCTTCCTGTTTCGGCCCCATTCCATTCCGAATTAATGCTCCCGGCGGAAGAAAAGTTGTCATTGGACCTGGATAATGTTGAGTTCAGGGATTTAACATTCCCTATCATTAATAATGTTGATGTCGAAGAGATTACCGACAAGGATAAAGTGAGGGATGGACTCAGGAGGCAGGTCTCAAGGCCGGTGCTTTGGCATTCTGCAGTTCTGAAAATGCTGAATGAGAAAGGCATGGAGAAATATGCTGAAGTGGGAGCCGGCAAAGTGCTCGGAGGTCTTATAAGGCGGACTTCGAGAGATATTGATAAAAAGATCGATCTTGTAAATTATCAAAACTATGAGGATCTGAATAAGGATTAATTTTTTAACCTGGCTTTTGCCGAAGCTATCTGACCGAATGCAATGGCTCCATCATTAAACGGAAGTTCTTCAGGCAGCAGGGTTTCGAATTTTTCAGTTTCAAGATTCTTTATCACCATACTTAATAAAAGCCTGTTATGAAAAACTCCTCCTGACAGAGCTACCTTATTAATGTTGGTTTTTTCTCTCAGCAATTTGAGAACTTTTATAGCCAGATCTGCCATAGAATTGTGGAATACCAGTGCAAGATCATCGACTGAAACACCTCTTTCTTTACTCTCAACTAATTTTTTCACAAGTGGGGAGCTGTTAATTATCAGTGGGTCAGTTTTGGTACCACCTGTTATTTCCATCGGAAATACCTGAGAAGTATCTGATCGTAATGCCGCCTCTTCAAGAAGCTGGGCTGCTTCAGATTCAGTTGAAATTGAATCTGAAAATCCAAGTATTGAGGATACTCCGTCAAATAGTCTCCCCACGCTGCAACATAAAGGAGAATTTATCCCCTTTTCTATTAATTCCGCAATAATTTTTCTTTTCGGATCTGCAGGTAATGTATCTTTCCCGAATGCAGTGATGAGTAGTGACAAACCGATCCGCCATACATCTTTTATTGCAGCCTCCCCACCGGGGAGAGGAAAATAGCTGAAATGAGCGGCTCGAGAATATTCTCTTTTATTCGCTATCAGGAATTCACCACCCCAGATGTTCCCGTCTTCACCGAAACCTGTACCGTCAAAAGATATACCGATAACTTTATCATCAGTATTGTTTTCCTCCAATACTGCTGCAATATGTGCATGATGATGCTGGACTTTAATCCTGGTTCCGGAGTTGTTCCAAAGCCTGTCTGTTATCTTTGTTGAAAAATAACCGGGGTGAAGATCTGAAACGAATACGGTTGGTTCTATCTCAAAGAGATTCTTAAAATGATCAATTGTTTTTATATATTTTTGCTCTGTTAATGGGCTCTCCAGATCACCAATATATTGGCTTAAGAATATGAGGTCCTCTTTTGAGAGGGCAAAGCTGTTTTTTATGTCAGATCCGGCAGCAAATATGTTTGAACCTGAGTGTGAACTGAAAAACGGGATTGGGACAAATCCTTTGGCTCTCCTTATCATATATGGTGACTTGTCGTTTACAAACAAGACACTATCATCAGATTGTTGAATAATCTCTCTGTCTGATGTGATGAAATAGTCTGCGACACCTGAAAGCTTTTCAAAGAGCTCTTCTTCGTCTGAGATTATCGGCTCATCACTTATATTTCCACTGGTCATGATAAGGACCATGTCATATATCTTTTCGAAGATGAGATGTTGTAGCGGGGTATACGGGAGCATTATTCCAAGATGTGTTAATCCGGGTGCAACCAGATCTGATACTTTTTTTTTCTTCTCCTTTAGTATTACTATGGGCCTTTCTCTTCCAAGGAGGAGTTTTCTCTCGATTTCTGATATTTCAAGGAATTCTTCTGCAACACCAAGATCTTTAACCATTAAAGCAAAGGGTTTGAAAGGGCGTTGTTTTCTTTCCCGCAACTCTCTCATAGTATCACTATTCCTTGCATTTGCAGCGAGGTGGTATCCCCCTTCTCCTTTGATCGCCACAATCTTTCCGTTTTTCAGATATTCGGAACAAATCGAAATTATTTCGCCTGTTTGTTCAGACAGAAGTTTTTTGTTTTTATCGTAAAGGAAATAACGTGGTCCGCAAATCGGACAGGAGGTTGGTTCGGTATGAAACCTTCTATCTGATGGATCGTCATATTCCGATCGGCATTTACTGCACATGGGGAATTTGTCCATCGATGTCTGTTTCCTGTCGTAAGGAACGTCACGGATAATACTGAATCTTGGCCCGCAATTTGTACAATTGATAAAGGGGAATTTATAGCGGTGATCATTTTTATCAAAAAGCTCTTTTCTGCAGTCTTCACAAATCGCAGTATCGGGTGGAATAAAAGCGCTTTTCTGATTTGTGATCTCACTGTCAACCACCTCAAAAGTGGTGAAAATTCTGTTTTCTATCTCTTTGGTCTCGACTGAATTTATCTTCGAGAGAGCCGGGGATTCTCCCCTTATCTTCATTTCAATTCCTGGTATTTCAAATGCTTTTGCATTTATCCTTATCAGAACACCCTCGGTGTCGTTCAAGACTTCTCCCGCCAGAGATAACTCATTTGCGACCCTGTAGATAAAAGGACGGAAACCAACCCCTTGTACAATTCCTCTAACCCTTATTTCAAATGTCTTATCTGCCATTTTACTTTTTCACCACAAACAATAATTCTATCCAATGACCCTAAATTACACAAATTCATTTCATTACCCTCACCCCTGACCCACAGCCCAGGCGGGATTAAAGAGAGGGATTAAAAAAATTAAAAAATTAAACGACCGTCCCTACAATACTTGGTTTGAAGTAGTATGCCCTGGCACCCACTCCTTCCCGTTAAAGTAAAGGATACTATTTTTAAGATCTTCCGTATATTTTTCATGAGAGAATTCATTGTTAATAAAGGTTTGAGTGGTTTTCATTTTGTTCATAAATTTGTCACTAAGATTAACGGATCGTATATTGAGATCTTTATCAAATTCAAAATAAATTCCACTCGGCCCCATTTGTATAGAAAGTAAACCATTGTCAAGCAGGACTATGTTGTTTGCAAAGGTCCTGAAAGAACTTATCTTGTCTATTATCGTCCTTGGTAATAATAGGTAGTATTTTTCAGACCCCCCTTGTGAGTTCCTGCATGTGTAGTATTTTTTTAACTGTGGAGAATACCCCGATACATTGTCTGAATCCAGGACAGTAATGTTTGCGGTATTGTACTCATTGTTCATACCCGCCAATATTATTTCCTTTATACCGTTATTATCCAGATCGTGAAATGCATAGTCTGAGATCCGCCCCGAGTTCCAATAGGAACCTGTCTTCTCCCCGTCTAAGTTTAAAATGATGAATTCTGTCGGAAAATACAATAAGTGTGTGGAAATTATTATGATCTCATTCTTGCCGTCATTATTGATATCATTAATATCTATTCCAGAGGGAGCATAATCACCAGAATAAACTTCATCTCCATATTGCATCTCTTTCCCAAGCTTGTAATTCCACAGGACCTTCCCTTTATGATCAAATAAATAAATATCCCCACAATTTGTTTTATCTTCTGTCCTTATTCCGAAAAGGACTTCATTCTTCTTATCATTATTTATATCTTTAATTACTATACTTGGAAATTTATTATATTTCCCATTGAAATATTTAATCTGAAAATGGTCCCGGTATATGTTCTCTGACCAGAGATTAATTACTTCCGGATTAAATCTCCAGAGCTCGCCTCCTTTTGAATTAGTGATGACCAGCTCCCCGTTGATGATCTTGAAGTTGTTCGGGTTTTCGTCATCGTGTCTATTGGCTATAAAATAAATAAGGATCACTACCACGAAGAGTAGTGCAACAATGATAGATCCCTTCAAAATCCCACCGGGCAAACGTTTTGTCTTATCGAGTGACTTTTCCGATCTGTTAAGCCACATGTCCAGTTCGTTTTTAGTTGTAAAGACTCTGGACCGGGGAGTATCAGTATAACGGTGAACAGGCAATCCTGATTCCTGTTCCCATCTTTGACAGGTCCTGATCTCAACATCAAGATAATTAGCTATTTCTTTCCAGGAAGATAATTTATCTGATTTCCCCATTTCTTTAAGTATTTTATCAAAAAGGAGTTTTTATAGCGACAAAATACGAAAAGAAGTGACATTGGAGTAAAAGCTATTTAAATACTTTTCCCAAGATTATAGAACCAGGACAAAGAGATTTTGATTAAAGCAAATTGAGGGAGGAGGGGAGATGGGAAGGCTATTTCCAATAATTTTTGTAATATTTATACTTGTATGTCAGATCGTTGATGGTTCTGTTATATCAAAGTCAAAGTTCAGATTGGGAAATTTTGACAGCTCGATATGGGTTGAGTCAGATTCAGGAAGAAGCGATATCATGATTGATACTGGAAGTGTCAAAAACCTTAGTTCTTCGTTTCCCGGTGAAAATTTATTTCCAAAAATATTCATTAATCGTGATGAAGTTTTTACTACATGGATAAATTATAAAGGAGGTGTTTTCCGGATGATTTTCTACAATTCTATCATTGATAACAGTGAGATCGTTATTGATGATAAATTCAGTTTTATTTCAAAAGAGACAGAGGTTATTTTCAGTGGTGATGAACCCAGAGCGATAATCTTCAGGGGAATTAAAAACTCAAACAATGAGGATCTTTTCCTTTATGACCTTTCTAGGGGGAAAATGAAAAGGATTGCTTTTACTGATATGAATGAAAAAACAATTAAAGTAGAAAACAATCAATTATCTGATGATGGTTCTTTTTACATTGAGACAGAAACTATTAAAAACCATTATCTTTATCTTGTTTCAATAGATGATCTGAACGTTAGATTATTGGAGAAAAAAAGAAATGCATACTTTAAACAAAGAACTCAACGTGTGGATAATTCTAATTCAACAAAGTATCTGATTGGTTTTGGAGACAGTATTACATGGGGGAAGATCAGAATGAATGATCTAGAGGGTTCCTTTCATCCGGAACTGACCTATTGGTCAAGGGTTGCAGAGTTCCTAAGTAATAATTATCGTAAAACAGAAGGCATTAATCTTGGAGTGAACAGAGATTCTTCGTATATGGGGCTTTTGAGGATGAGAGAAGACTTCAAGGATGTTAATGCATATATTTGCTTTATCATGTTTGGTACAAACGATGTTGCAAATGGTAGTTTTTCATGCTCAAGCACGTGTGAAAACATCAAACAAATTTATGAAATCGCAGAAAATGAATTTGGATTGCTCCCTGTATACATAACGATTCCGCCACAAAAACAATATCTAAGCGGCATCCAGTTCTTTAAGGAAAAAACAGAGGCGCTGAACAAAAGTCTACATGCAATGTCAAAAAGAGAGAAACTTCTATGCGTCGGTATATATGATGATTTTATAAATTATTATTTAGGATGGGAAGTACTTCTGGAAGATATTAAAGGTAATCACCCCAGCCCGACAGGACATCAGGTTATTGCTGACAGGATTGTATCTTTGTTGGCAGAGATCTATCCAATGAAATTATTTGATTTACGAGAAAAAATTATTCATTAGATTCAATTATAAGTTAAAAGGACACAGGTGCAGTTTTACTTTGGGAGAGATGAAAGAGAGGGAGCTAAGTCTGAGCCTTGATTTGCATGATCAGAGAGTTCGTGAAAACAGGCAAATCAAGGTTCAGGCAATTTTTTGCAAGCTCAAAAACGAATGCACCGTCCCTGCGCTTTGTGGATAATTATTTCTTTTGCTTTATGAACGCGATTGCTTTGAGTTGGGAGGGGAGTAAATAAGAATTGGCGAAGAGGCGACCGACCATATAGGAGATGGCAGCAGCGACTGCGCCGGGGAGCCTTAATTGAAATACTGTGATATAAAGGGTGAAGATGATCATTATGATCTCGATAACAGATGCTCCCTTTATAGGGCCTGTTTCTGTTGTGTGGACTAATAATGCTCTCTGGAATGAGATTAAAAGTGTAAGGAGGGGAAGGATCACAAGGATTCTGGCCGGGAGTATTGAGAATTGTGCCAGCTCAAAAGACAAACCGGATACTTTCAGGAACCAGATGTGGAGAAGGGGAGTAAACAGAATGAGGGAAAGTGTTACAAGGAGAAATGCTCCAAGATACAAAGCAAACTTTTTAACTCCTTCGTAATTTTCCTTGTTAGCCCCGAGGAGGGCGATGATCACTTCCTGGTATGATAAACCGAGGCTTCTGAATACAAAGATCAATGAATTGACAACCGGAAGAATAGCAAGAGATTCGATAGGGAAGTGGCTTTTCCCCATGAAAAAAGTGACCATCGGATGCACTCCGAGTGCCAGAATTGCAGTCAATGCCAGAGGGAAATAAAATTTTGATATGGACCTGAAATTTAACTTTTCCTTATTATCATTCTCATTTTCTGATCTTAAGATCGACCTGACAGTTCCCCTCACAGTAAACTTGGTGAACAATGCTTCTGCTATTACTCCGGTTGATAGTGCCGCAGCTCCAATATAGGCCCCGGTTATCCGGAGAGAATACAGGAAGAAGGCGGTGGATGCCATAAATACAAGTCTGATAACAGTTCCGTAGGCGACAAGCCTTGTCAGGTTGTTCTTTATCAACAGCCCCTGATAAAATCTTCTGAATCCTATCGCTGCAGGCCAGGGGAGGAGGAGGAGAGATGCAACATGGGTGAGGTGAGCGATGTTCGGAGGGAGCCCGATAAGTCCCTGAGTAATAAAATGGAAAACAGTCGGTATCAGTCCGATGATCATAAATACTGTTATTGCTGAATTAAGCATAAAAGTGTAGCTTCTCAAAGTGCAATAATCGTGCCTGTTATTTACAAGAGCTGTTGATGCGCTCATCAGCATAATTATCGGGGACTCAATAATAAGAGCAAAGGAAAAAGCAACTCCGAAAGCGGCCAGATTGTACTTAGGCAAAGCAAGTCTTGCTATCAGAGCCGCAAGAAATGGTCCCTCTACAGACATCATCAGCCATGTTGCAGCAAGGGGTGCCCAGAATAAAAAGATCTTTTTTGTTGAAAGTATACTTTTTCCCATATTAATACTTGCTATAAGATTACAACCTCAGAATCTGCAGTTAAGTGTCAGTTGTTTTTTTCAAACTCGTCCATGAACTTTACAAGTTCCTGAACACTTTCAAGCGGCAATGCATTGTAGATCGATGCTCTGCAGCCTCCGACACTTCTATGTCCTTTCAGTCCGATAAATCCTGCAGCAGTTGCTTCTTCAATGAATTTTTTCTCAAGTTCTTCTGACTTAAGCCTGAAGGTAACATTCATCTTAGATCTGTCTTCTATATTTGCGGTTCCGTTGTAGAAATCACCTGAATCAAATTTGTCATAAAGTAGTCCTGCTTTCTCTGCATTTATCTTTGCGATCGCGTCTAATCCGCCTAGTTTTATCAACCAGTCTGTAACCAGTTTTATGATATAAATTCCGAATGCGGGAGGTGTGTTGTAAAGTGATTTTTTTTCTGCATGTATTTTATAGCTAAGCATCGATGTAAGTCCTTCAGCCGAATTCTCAACAAGGTCATCTCTTATTATGACAAGAGTAACTCCTGATGGGCCTATGTTCTTCTGTGCCCCGGCATAAATCATTCCGAATTTAGAAATATCCAGTTTTTTGCTCATGATATCTGAGGACATATCTGCTATCAGGGGTACATCTCCTGTGTCGGGATAGTTATTGAACTGGATACCGCCAATCGTTTCGTTTGACGTTATGTGAACATAATTACAGTCACCTGTAAAATTAAATTCTTTTGGAATATATGAAAAATCTTTATCTTCTGAACTGGCTGCTACATTTACATTTCCGAAAAGTTTAGCTTCTTTAATTGCTTTTTTAGCCCATGCTCCGGTATTGACATAATCTGCTTTACCTCCTTTGAGCAGGTTCATCGGGATCATCCCGAATTGCTGACTGGCCCCGCCCTGAAGGAAAAGGACATGGTAATTTTCAGGGATGTTAAGGAGTTTCTTAAAATTTTCTTCCGCACTTGTTATTATTGCATCAAAATCTTTTGACCTGTGACTTATTTCCATTACCGAAAGTCCGATCCCGTTAAGGCTTG
The DNA here is from genome assembly GCA_002299555.1 of Candidatus Aminicenantes bacterium UBA647. GTDB lineage: Bacteria > Acidobacteriota > Aminicenantia > UBA2199 > UBA2199 > UBA647. The sequence continues at coordinate 54,234 of DBOL01000103.1, read as the reverse complement.
TTAATTCCGATTTGGCTTTTTCAAGTACTTCTTGTGGTAAAATCGCCGGGCCTGCATAAAAATTGTGTTTTTTCATTTAATCTCTCCCGAAAAATAATTTAAATTGAATTATACTAAAAAACACACTATTCACAATGATTTATCGTTTTTTGTTTGATTTTTTTTCTTTTTAAGAGTAATTAACAGGAAGTGGAAGACAATAGCGGTAAGATCAGAGAGGCTGCAGCCCTTTTAGGAGAAGCAGATGCGATCCTTATTGGAGCCGGAGCAGGGATGGGTGTCGATTCAGGGCTCCCGGATTTTCGTGGAAATGAAGGATTCTGGAATGCTTATCCTCCATACAAAAAGCTGGGGCTGAACTTTTATGAGATGGCCAATCCTGAGGGGTTTTTATCTGACCCGCAGTTTGCCTGGGGTTTTTATGGTCACAGGCTTAATTTATATAGAAAAACCATACCTCATAGCGGATTCAGTATTCTTAAAAAATGGAAGGATATGAAAAAGGATGATTTTTTTATCTTCACATCAAATGTAGATGGCCAGTTTCAGAGGGCCGGATTTTCTGAAGATGAAATAGAGGAGTGTCATGGTTCAATAAATTATCTCCAATGTGCATCATCCTGCTCAGGAATATGGGATGCTTCATCAACTGAGATCAATGTTGATGTTGATACCATGAGAGCTAAAGGAGATATCCCGATCTGTGAAAAGTGCGGTTTGGTTGCCAGGCCAAACATTCTCATGTTCGGTGACTGGAATTGGCTCTCGGATAGAACTCATATTCAGCACCGAAATTTATTGGTATGGCGTGAAGGGCTTTCGGGCAGGAAGCTTGTGATAGTCGAATGCGGAGCAGGAACAGCAGTCCCGACTGTTAGGTATATGTCTGAAAAATTCCTAGATATGTTCGATTCTGTTCTGGTAAGGATAAACAAGAGAGAGTCTCAGGTTCCTCACGGAAGTATTGGTATTGCCGGCGGTGCTGCTGAAGTGCTTAATAGTATTGATTTGATAATATCGGATCAGATGTCCTGAAACCACCCCTTCACAAGCCCTTTCGAGATTGCAAATGATTTTACATCCTCATATTCCCCGGGAGTAAGCCTTCTCTTCAAGTGTTCATCTCCGGAAGAGTTGTAGGCGGGAAAGTACTGGCTCATCAGGCTCAGGTATGAGTCATTGAAAGTATTTTCACTTATTATTTCCAGGACATTCTTCGAATTATCTATGTGGCCAGGAAGGATCAGATGTCTTATTATTACACCTTTAACCGCAATCCCTTCTTCGTTAACCTGAAGTGATCCAACCTGACGATACATTTCAGAAATTGAATTTAGAGCCATTTCAGAGTAATCCGAGACACCCGAGTATTTTTTTGAAATCTCCGGATATGAATATTTGAAATCAGGCATGTAAACATCAATTATCTTATTAAGATTTTTGATTATCTCTACTCTTTCATATCCTCCTGAATTGTAGACAATCGGGAGGTCAAATCCCAGCATTGAGGCAGATCTGAGTGCCGAAACAATGTGGAAAAGATATGGTGAGGGTGAGACAAGATTTATATTATGGGCACCCCTCTCTTTTAATTCCAGAAAGATCTGTGTCAGATCCTCAATGGAATAGGTTTTCCCATTGTCAAGTTGAGAGATCGGAAAATTCTGGCAATAGATACATTTTAGAGTACATCCTGAAAAGAATATGGTCCCTGAGCCTCTTGCTCCTGAAATCGGAGGTTCCTCTCCGAAATGGAGATTATATGATGCGATCCGGAGATCTTTTCCGACTCTGCATACGCCTGCTATGTTTGAGTCTCTTTCTGAGTTACATTCTCTCGGACAGAGCCTGCAGGGACTATAATTTTCTTTGAAATATGCAGACTTCTCCGTCCAATTGTCTTCATTCAGGCTATTGTATAAGGCCATATGAGAAAAAGTGCCCTTAAGAGTTTAAAGCCATTTGGTCAGGCTGATAAATGTTTTCAGTTTTGTGTCGGTTTCCCTAAGCCTTGAGGAGAGTATTTTGGAAAGTTTGATCAGGATTTTCACACCTGCCTCACTTTCATTGTTTAGGAATTCCAGGAAATCATCTCTCTTGATCTCCAGAATAACAACATTTGAATGGGCAATTACAGTTGCAGAGCGGGGGAGGTCTTCGAGGAGTCCCATTTCGCCGAAAAGATCACCCTTTTTCAACACTACTAATGCTTCCTCGTTATCCGGATCAGATTTCTGGGATACCCTCACTTCTCCCGATGTAATTACCATCATGGAATTCCCGATGCTGTCCTCTTCAAAAACTATGTCCCCACTTTTAAAAATTTTTTCTTTGAAAAAAGAAGAAAGCTTGAGGAGGGCATTTGCTTCGAGATCAGAAAAAAGATTAAGCCGTTTCAATAGACTTGCAATAAAATCTTCATGGTACTGCATTTTTCAAGTATAACATACTGAACTAATTGAAAAAATACATTCTATTGCAGTTTAAATTCACAACAAATCTATTTTTACAATTAGCTCACTTCAATTTTTGAATTTGGTTGTAAATTTTTTTTTACTATTATAAACTTTTTCCGTGAAAAAAATTTTGTTAATAACTATTATATTTTTATTACTTGGATTCTCATCCGGATGTGATAAGTCTGAAGGGGAACAATCTGCTCTTGAAAGAATGGTGGATACTCCACAGAGATCAAAGAATACTTTGATCCTGGCACAGATATCAACTATAGAGAATGCGATCAATTCTTACTTTATGGACAATAATGAATATCCTGAGATCATGGATCAGCTTATTCCTCATTATTTGAAAACCGAGAGCCATATAATCGATCCATGGGGGACACCTTTTGCTCTTGAGAATGATGAGAACCTGAATCTCTACCTTATATCTGCAGGGAGAGATACGATCTTCGGGACAGAAGATGATTTTAAAAGGAGAATGTAATGAAATTAGCCGATGTCATCAATAAAAATACATTTTTAATTACTGGGAACTTTAATGATACTGACGAATTTTACGATGCGTTTGCTGAATTGTTAAAGAAACGGGGAATGATAAAAGATCATAACAAAGTGCGTCGTTTATTTATAAAAAGGGAAAAAATCCAATCAACAGCTATTGGAAAAGGGGTTGCAACTCCACATATCTTCAGTGACGAATTTGAAGATTTTTTTATCGGTGTTGCTCTTATCAAAGATGGAATGCCCTACAAAGCTCCTGACAACAAAAATGTAAAGCTCGTATTCCTGATTATGAGCAATGACAGGTATGTAAGTTTCCATTTGAAATCATTGGCAAATATTGCAAGGATAATAAGCAAAACGGATGTTCTTCCCGAAGTGACAGGGATAGAGAATGAGGAAGATCTTTATAATAAGATCATTGAACTCGAGACCAGACTGGAGAATGGTTAAGTAAATTTATTATAAAGCTTCAAATTTTTCCAGGGGAAGGAACATTATATATCCGCTGTTCGACTCATCCGGATCATGGCAAATATCTTTTACAACCTCTATAAGTTTATCCACTTGATCTTCTTCAACCCTGAGTAAAATTGTCTTGCTCTTTGGACTGCTTCCCGTAAAGGAGTCCATCAGTCCGGCAAAAATGGGAATATCATGGGAAATTATATGCTTCATTCCTACAGAGTCAATCACATTTGCATCAGGGATATCAATTTCAAGAAAAGCAGAAAGGAGGTCCTCCAGAAATTCGATTCGGTTCAGTATGATTATAGCGATCTTCATTTAGTCTCAGGTAAAATGTTCAGATTCATATTGATTCAGCACATTTATAGCATCCTCAGGGGAGGAGCATTTTAATAATGAATTTCTTAAGTTTTCATTTCGCAGGAGTCTCGAGACTCTGGCAAGAAATTTTAATTGCATTTTTATCTGTTGTTCCGGATATAGAATCAGAAAAAATATCCTGACCGGATCTCCATCAAGGGAATTATAATTCAGGCCATCTTTGGAAATTCCGATAACAGGAAGTATCCTGGTGCAATTCTTTATCCCCGCGTGAGGGATTGCCACACCCTTGCCGATCCCGGTCGATCCGATGCTTTCCCTATGTAGAAGTCCTTTTAAAGCTCTGTCAACGTCCAGGTCCGGTGATATTGACACTGCAACTTCAAGGAGGTCTTCTATTATCCCTGTTTTCTCCTCGCTCTTTATACCTATCCGGATATTTTTTGCTGTCATGTAGTCTGTCAGTTTCATTATATTCCTCTCTAAAGATATTAAGGATTGCTCTTTGTTAAGTCAAATAATATTGTTGTTATTGTTTTTTGTCAGAAGTCTCTTCTCTGTTCCTGAAGGTTTCACCTGCACGGAATAACCCGTATTTGAATCCAACAGGTCCAATGATCTGATTCAGTGTTATTGTAGCAATCAGGATCGCCTGAATGTGAATTCCTGCCTCAGGAAATCTTCTAACTACTTCAGACAGCAACCCAAGGCTGATCCCCGCCTGGGTAATGAATCCAAGCCAGCTGTTTTCCTTTATCTTTTTTTCCGAACGGGCAATTTTAGTGCTTAAACCGGACCCCAAATATATCATTGAGATTCTTGAAAAGAAAATGATCAACCCGAGTATCCATCCTGTTCTGAGAAGATCAAGGTTGATAGATGCACCGGTTATCGTAAAAAATGCGACATAGACCGGTATTGAGATCTTATCCATCCTTTTCAGAAAAATATCTCCATAACCGGAAAAATTCTGAACGGTAAATCCTGCCGCCATACAAATAAGCAGGGGTTCAAGGTTCAGGTTCATTTCGTAATTATTGCTTATAAATGATCCTGCAAAATGTGAAAACTTCATCACAAAAAATCCAAGTGCAATTATCACAACTGAAAATTCTACTTTTATTCTGTTTATAAGAAAGATAATAAATTTACCGAGGAAAAAACCCAGAACAAATGCAATTAAAATTTCGAATACCAGAAAAGCAATAAATGAGAATTCAAAAGTGCTTCCAGGTTCTATTACAAGAGAATTGATCGATATAACGAGTGCAAACAGGATAATAATAAGAACGTCCATTATTATAGTGATACTCAATATAGTGCTGGTGTAGCTCCCCTTTGCTTTTGTTTCGTTAATAATGGCTATTGCGGAAGAAGGAGATCTTGCGACTGAAATAATTCCAAAGATCGATGCAATAGCTATCTTTGCAGGAAGAGGATATGGCTTCATGAACGGGATCAGATCGGATATCAGGAATACAATTGTTGTAACTCCCGTAAATACTACAATGGTCACTCCCATGGTTAGATAAAGGATCGGCTTTATATCGTGAATAATCTCTTTGATCCTTAGTTCAGAGCCTGCATTGAATGCGATGAAGGCCAGTGCAAGGCTGTTGAGGAAAAGCAGTTCTTCAACGGATTCTGAGGAGTAGAACTTCAGAATAAAAGGGCCGAAAACCAATCCTGAAAGAATGTAGCCGGTGATCCTGGGGAGTCCTCCTCTTTCAAAAAAGAAACCTACTACAAAAGAGGAAAGGAGCATGAATCCAATGATCAGTGTAGGCGAGATACTGTCTGATGAGTTGAGAAAAGTACCGGAATTGAACACAACAAGCATCGCCAGGATTATCAGGATGAACGTTATTAATCTATTTTTCATCTTTTCCCCCTGACAAAGGACCTGATTTTTGATCTACCCTCTCCTGAAAAAATGAAAGTATCAGCCTTGGACTGATCAGTTCAAAGAAAACTGCTGAGATCAATATGATGTGAATTATATGAGATGACAATTCCGGATAGAGTATTTTGAAGTTAATTATAATCCCAAAAGAGATCCCACCTTCTGAGAGGAGGGAAAATCCGACGCCGGGAGGTATCGGAAACGCTGAGCGGAATGATTTGACACCTGCAAAATTCCCGACAACCTTTCCTGCGGTTCTGAAAACAATAAATATAAGGACTGCTGGTATACTTATCTTCAGTCCAAGATTCCATCCTGCTCCGAGAATTATAAGCATTATTATGTATATCGGTTTCTCCCCATCACTGAGAAAATTCAGTGCTCTGATCCTGAACTTGCAAGTGTTTGCAATGAATATCCCTGCAAGTAATCCACTTATCAGCGGGGATAGTCCGAGTTGCCATGACATCCCTCCGGTAAAAGCAATTATACCGGTCAGGAGAAGGTGGAAATCGCCATGTTTGTACCCGGATTTATTCATTAACAGAAAGATCAGTGCCGGTACAAGGGCGGCAAAGGCAGTTAATCCGCTCCACTTTAAAGCAGATAAAATGCTACTTATTGCTGCTGTTCCTGGGTTGGAAAATGCAAGAAATATGGAAAAAAACATCATAGAGAAAAGTCCGTCAACTGATGCAATATACCTTAAAAGGTCAAAAAGACGCTGATCCCTGAATTTGAAATTCCTGTTTGTTATTGCGAGTGCTGACTGTGCTGTGGAGAGAGCAGCGATTCCCAGGATAATGGATAAAACAATTGCTTTCTCGAGTGGGAAGAGAGAAATCAAATGAAAAAAAACGAACATTGATACCGAGACTATAATGAAGGTTATTATTGCCTGGATTGCAGTTATCGAAAAATATTTTTCAGGAAGGGTTCTGACCAATTTGATCTCAAATTGTATTCCGTATAAATATCCTACCCAGGCAAGTCCGAATATAAGGAAGGGTTGAAATTTTCTGATTGTATCAACATCCAGGATATTCAAACCGCTTCCACCCAGAAGCAGGCCAAGCATGATGTATTCGATTCCGGTAATAAATATACTTTTTACTCCAAGCCCGAGCTGAGTTCTGATGAACGTGATCCTTGATCCTATTAGTGCAGTTCCTGCAATAATTATTATTGCTATCAGGAATTTCATTCTGATAATTTACATAATAGACAATTAATTTTCAACACCCTGATTGAAAATGATCGGAATATGCAGGCAGATGATTGATTTTAAAAAAGTGATTTTCTATAATCTCAATTGGAGGTTACAAATGCCAAATTACTTTTCCGAAATGAAGAAAAACTCTTTTTCACTGGTTAGTATTCTGCTGATATTTTTCCTTTCTATCTCTTTTGTGACAGTTGTTTCCTGTGGCAAGAAGAAGAAAGACGGGATAGATCCGGTTATGTATTCAGAGGATTCAGCAAGAATAATAAGTCACGTTACATCCGGGATAATATCTTCAGGGGACAGGATATATCTGAGATTAGTTGATCCTGCTGCAAGTGAAGACGAGATCGGGAAGGTTATTGGAACAAAAATTTTCAAATTCAAACCAGGGATAAAGGGAGAAACGAAGTGGGAGGACAACAGGACCATCATTTTTGTTCCTGATTCAAAGCTGTCGTTTCACCAGGAATATACAGGTGTTATCGACCTTAAAGAGTTAAATTCAGAATTCAGGAATCTTCCTCCTTTAGATTTTTCATTCAGGATCGCAGGAAGGGAGATAAAATCCATGTTCGGTGATTTCGAAATTATAAGTGATGATAAACCGGACAAACTGAATTACATAGGGGAGGTTAGCTTTACGGAAGATATAAAATTTGAAGTAGTCAAAAATAACATCTCATTTGTTTCTCAATCAGGAGAGATACCATTGCTTTGGAGTGAAAAAAGTTCCGGGAGAAAATTTGTGTTTACTTCCAGAACTGTCACAAGAAAAAAGAGTGGTGAGGATTTTATTCTTAAGATCAATAAAGCCGGGACAGAAATAACTGAGAACGTTATTAAGAGGATCAGGCTTGAGCCTCTGAAGAAATTCAAAGTTACAAATGTAATAAAGTTTGATAAAGGGACAAATCCCGGACTTGAGATAAGGTTCTCCCATAAATTGAAAAAAGGACAGGATATAAGAGGGCTTGTCACTATTGATCCTGCCAGGGCAATATCATTAAAATCTCTGGGCAGAAGTATCTTTGTCGGGGGTGAATTTAAGTTTGGAGAGCAGTATTCTGTAAAGATCAGGGGTGTAAGGAGTAAGTGGGGTGGGAAAATCGAGAAGGAGGTCACCAGGTCAGTTAATTTTGAAGATAAAAAACCTCAGATAAGCTTTTCATCTTCCGGAATTTTCCTTCCCACAACACAGGAGAGGAAGGTCGGTTTCAGGACCTTGAACATAAAAAAAGTTCATGTGGTGGTAAAGCGTGTGTTCGAATCAAATCTGGGCCAGTTTCTTCAGACAGAATCGTTATCAGGAGAGAAAAAAAGGGACAACGGTTTCGAATATTATGATATGAACAGGATCGGGGTCCAGGTTGCAGAAAAAAATCTGACAATAGGAGATGTCAGGAACAGGTGGCTGAATCATCAGCTTGACATGAAAGAGCTTATTAGTGAGAAAGATAAAGGGATTTATGTAATAGAGTTGAGTTTTAAAAGAAAGGATATGCTTTATTCGTCCCTGAAGAAAAAGGCAAGTTATTATTATGGAAAGGAGTATTATTCAAATCCGAATTCATATGGATATATTTACAGACACGGAGAGATTTTCAAGCCTGTTCTTGTCAGTGATATCGGTTTGACCTACAAAAAGGGAGGAGGTGAACATTTTGTGTTTGCTTCCAACCTTATAGATTCATCACCTATGAGTGGGGTGAAAGTAACTCTGAGAACTTTTCAGAATCAGAAGATCGTTTCTGGTGAAACAGATGGAGACGGGAAAATATTCTTCAGAAAAGTTGAAGGCAATGTGTTTTTTGTTGAAGCTGCGAAAGGAGGACAAAGAAGTATTGTTAAACCTTCAGAAATGGGGTGGAATCTTTCATCGTTTGATACCGGAGGTGTCATCAGCAGATCTGATGGGACAAGAGCGTTTATCTATACAGAACGAGGTGTCTACAGACCGGGAGATCCGATAAATCTTTCTGTTATAGCAAGGAACAGTGACGGGACTTTCCCCGAAAACCATCCGGCCACTCTGGAATTATACAATCCAAGGAATCAACTGGTAAGAAAAACAGTAAAAAAAGAGAGTGTTGATGGATTCTATAGCTTTCACATCAGGACTTCCGAAGATGATCTTACAGGGAATTGGAGAGCGAAACTGATACTCGGAAGTACACACTTCTTTCATACTCTCAAAATTGAAACGGTGGTTCCCTTCAGGCTTAAAGTAAGGCTTGATCCTCAAAAGAAAAAACTCGGACCGGCTGATGATTTGTTGAAATTATCTCTGAGTTCAAATTATCTTTTTGGATCACCATCTCCATTTCTAGATACGGACATATCGGTATTACTAAGGCATGTTCCTAAAAACTTTAAAAAATTCGGTGGATTTACGTTCTCAAATGAACTTAGAAAATTCAAGTCATCTGAGTCAAATATTTTTGAAGGAAAACTGGATGGGGAAGGGAAAGTGAATGTTGTATGGAAAATCCCCGAATTAACCAATGTTCCGTCGTCTTTAAAGGCTGAGATCACTGCAAAAGTACTTGAGAAAGGTGGCAGGGCCACGACAGGTAACATTTACATTCCTGTTGATCCTTACAAAAACTATATAGGGCTGAAAAGGCCGAAACAAAAATATGGATACAGCAGAGTCGGTTCTCCAGTAAATATTAATTCTGTGCTTGTAACAAAAGATGGAGAACCTCTGTCGGGAAGGCCTCTGAGATACAGGATCTACAGAAATGCACGTTATTGGTGGTGGGAGTATGACAATCTTGCATCTTTCAGGGTCAGATACAAGAAGGACAATTATACAAAAGTTGTGAAAGAGGGAAGCCTGACATCTAAAAACATGCCTGTTCCTATCGTTTTTACTCCTGAGCAGTCAGGTGAATATTTTATCGAGGTTGAAGAAGACATGAAGGAGGGACACAAGGCCGGTTTTTTCTTTAGTTCTTATCATTGGGGTGATTCACCTTCAAACATTAAAGATTCAGGCTCATTGACCCTTAAGAGTGACAGAAACAGATACAAACCCGGTGATACTGCAATTATCTCTTTCCCCAAACCGGAAAAAGGGACACTTCTTGTAACTCTCGAAAAAGGAGATCGGATCCTGGAGTCATGGGTCAGGGAACTTAAGGGAGAGGATGCACTCGGGGAGATAAAAGTCTCTGTTACAGAAAAAATGCTTCCTAATGCATATGTTTCCGTATCGATCATTCAACCCCATTCTCAGACGGGAAATGACAGGCCGGTAAGAGTATATGGCACGATCCCTGTTATGGTGGAGGATCCTTCGACAAGAAAGGAGATTGATATTGTTATGGACGATGAATTGAAGTCAAACAAAGAATTCGAGGTAGTTGTCCGTACAAAAGATAAAAGTAATGTTCAGTTCACGATAGCCGTTGTAGATGAAGGGTTGCTTGATCTTACAAAATTTCTGACACCTGATCCATGGAAGAGTTTTTTCAGTAAACAGAAACTGGGGATCAATACTTATGACCTTTTTTCTTATGTCCTTGCTGTAAACAAAGGTGATGTGTATCGACTTTTTTCCATCGGTGGTGAGATGGAAACCAATGCTGAAGGCTATCGATCCTCTCAACTGGAGCCCGGGAAATCTAAAAGATTCAAACCGGTATCAATGTTCCTCGGTCCCCTGGAAACCGGGGATAATGGCGAGAAAAAGGTTAAGTTCAGGATGCCGGACTATATTGGGTCGGTTAGGGTAATGGTTATTGCAGCAGATCATTATAGTTTTGGAAAGGCGGAAAAAAGCGTGCCGGTTAAGACTGACCTTATTCTTTTGCCCACGCTTCCACGTGTTCTCGGGCCGGGAGACAGGGTTAAGATCCCGGTTAGTGTGTTTGCTTTGAATGAGAAGATCAGGAATGTCAGTTTATCGATACGGACCGAAGGGAATTTGAAAGTCTCAGGAGACAAAAAGAAAAAACTTGTTTTCGAGAAAACAGGTGAACAGGATACTGTATTTAATTTAAAGGTTGATAATGCTGTAGGTGACTGCAAAGTTATTTTCAAAGCTGAATCAGGAAGGTTTAGTGTATCAAAATCGGTTGACATAAAAATAAGGCCCTCCTCTCCGAGGATATATGGATCAGAGAAGAAAGATACTAAACCAGGAAGATCCATTGATTTTATAATTCCGGATAGAGGGCTGAAAGGGACGAATAGAGCATCTGTGGTGATTTCAAGAAAACCGAGACTTGATATTGAGAGTCGATTGTCATGGCTTATACATTATCCTTATGGATGTATTGAACAGACCATATCGTCAGTTTTCCCCCAATTGTATCTGAAGGAATTTATGAAGAATTCTTCTATTGATCTGGAAGATGTGGATGAAAATATTAATTCTGCAGTGAAAAGGCTGAGAAAGTTTGTTCTCCCCTCCGGAGGATTGTCATATTGGCCCGGGAATAGGGATGCAAGTATCTGGGGGACAAATTATGGGCTGCACTTTATGGCAGAGGCAAAGAAAAGGGGGTATAGTATCCCTGCTGATCTTTTGAGTTCGGTTATCCGTTTTCAGAAATCACGAGCCCTCGTTGCCACTGACAAGATGCTCTCCCGGATCTACCGTCTTTATGTTCTGGCACTTGCAGGGCAACCTCAATTGGGCCCGATGAACATGATAGTTGAAAATGATCTTGCAAAGACTACCAATGTGGAAAGATGGATGCTATCTGAAACATATTTTCTTGCCGGGAAGAAGGATGTATCGAAAAAAATTCAAAAAGGTATCGAAACATCGGTAGGCCAATATAAAAATCCCGGCAGGACTTTTGGTTCTTCGATGAGAGACAGAGCAATTATCCTTGAGGCGTTGACAGTGTTTCAGGACTGGAACAAAGCAGATATTATGTATGAAGAGATAGTCCGTGATCTTTCAGATGGAAGATGGTACTCTACTCAAACTCTTGGATATTCACTTATGGCACTGGGAAAATACATGATGGGAAATAAAATGGATTTCAGGGGTGACGATTCTCCGATCAAGGGTCATATTGTACTGCCCGGAAATAACAAAAGGTCATTTGATTTTGGTGAGCTAAAACATACCATGAAGATACATGAAGGGTTTGGCAAAAAATTGTCTGTGTTCATTAATAATGAAGTAAAACTAAACAAAGTGTATGTAACCCTGCAATGGAATGGTATTCCTCTTAAGTCGCTGGAAAAAGATCAGTCAAAAAACCTGAAACTGGAAGTGACCTGGATGAACGAAGAGGGGAAAACCATTGATCCTTCTCTTCTCAGACAGGGGACGACATTCTGGGGGCATTTCAGAGTTAAGCCCGGAATATATTCCTCCGGAAGACTGACGGAACTTGCACTGGTTCAAATTATTCCTGCAGGTTGGGAAATAGAGAATATCAGGTTATCCGGTGAGCAGAAGCCATCATGGATGGAGGACTGGAATCTTGGCAGAGAGGTTTATATGGACATAAGGGATGACAGGATAATGTGGTTTTTTGATATGAGAGGGAATAGCCGGGGTATGGATTTTGTGGTAAAGCTGAATTGTGTAACTGGAGGAAAGTTTACCCTTCCTCCCACTATTTTTGAAGCAATGTATAACAATAATTACAGAGCAGTGAAAAAAGGAATCAATGTGGAGGTGGTTTCCAGGCTGTCTTCAGATTGACTTTAGTTTCTGAATATAGTAAAACTGGTTCAACAATGGGCAGGATTCTACTAGTATTATTATTAATGTTTTCTTTTTCAACAGTGAGTGATAGTTCTCAGGAAGATCTTCTGAAGATTGTCACCTCTGTTAAACCGAAGACTATCCGTCAGGGGATGGAAGGCGAGTTGTCTATAAAAATATTACCAGTGCAGGGGATAAAAATTGCATCCAATCCTGATATAAGAATAAATCTGAATAAAAATGAGAATATCCAGTTTTCCAAGGTTTTCTTCACCGGATCCGAACTTGATTTTAAGACTATTCAGGAAGATGATCTGGTCTTTTATGATTTTACAAATGATGAAGAAGGGAAGATGATCAGTTTTAAAGTAAATGATTCATCGCTGATCGGGAAGCAAAAATTGAATGGCGAGGTTGTTTTTACAGCAACTTTCAAAGACAAGTGGTCTGTAAAAACATTTCAAAAGTTCAGTGCGGAATTCGTTTCCACAAGAAATCGCAATATAAAAAAGAGATAACCCAACTAATCTCGGATTGGGGGTTGGTGTAATTTAAGTCTGGAGGCTTCACAATGGATGTATTTAAAAAATGTTTTGATTTTACGAGAGCAGAAGATGCAAAGAAGACAGGATTGTACCCTTACTTCACCGAGATAGAAAAAGTTGAAGGTGACAATGTATGGGTAAACGGTAAAAAAATACTCATGGTAGGATCAAACAACTATCTGGGCCTGTTTGATAATGCTGAAGTTAAGAAATCAACTATAGAAGCAGTAGAAAAATATGGCTCCTCTACCTGTGGATCAAGATTCCTGAATGGAACATATACCATCCATGTAGAGTTTGAAGATAGGATCGCAAAGTTTATGGGCAAAGAAGAAGCCTTGATGTTTTCCACCGGCTTCCAGACAAATCTGGGGGTTGTTTCTGCTATTGCCGGAAGAAATGATATTATCATTATCGATAGGATGGTGCATGCTTCGATAATGGATGCGGTCAGGCTCTCTTTTGCGGAAGTTGTTAAATACAAACATAATGACATGAAAGATCTCGAGGAAAAACTCGGAAGGCTTCCGGAGGACAAAGGGAAAATAATAATAGTTGATGGTGTCTTCAGTATGGAAGGGGATCTGGCAAATCTTCCGGAAATAGTCAAATTAGGGAAAAAATTTAACACAAGGATCATGGTTGATGATGCCCATGGAGTTGGTGTAATGGGGAAGAACGGAAGAGGAACATGCGAGCATTTTGGAGTGCTGGATGATGTAGATCTGATCATGACCACTTTCTCAAAGGCATTTGCTTCTCTCGGGGGGTATGTTGTTGGCGATTCAAAGGTGATCCAATATATAAAACATCAATCCCGTCCACTTATTTTTTCCGCTTCAATAACCCCTGCAGCTATTGGATCTGCATCCAAAGCTCTTGATTTCATCCAGAATGAACCATGGAGAAGAGAGAGGCTTTGGGAGATAACCAAGGTTATGAACAGGGAGTTGGTTAAAATGGGTTATCATACAGGCAATACGGAAACTCCGATTATTCCTGTATTCATACGTGATTTTGAGAAGACATTTAAATTGTGGCATTTCTTGAGTAACTATGGAATTTTTACAAATCCGGTGATCGCCCCGGCGGTTCCCTTGGAAGATTCACTGATCAGGACTTCATTCACTGCAATTCATTCCGATGAGGACCTTGATTTTATCCTTAAAGGATTCTACGAGGGCGGCAAAGCGCTGGAAATAATATAATAAATTGCCTTCTATATCGGTAGTAATAGTTAATTACAATTCCGAGAGGTTTTTAAGAGATAATTTAGAGTCTTTGCTGGCACAATCTGTACCCTTCAGCAGGATAATTGTCGTAGATAATAATTCTTCGGATAATTCCGTTGATTTGATAAATGAATTTGATGGTGTAACAACACTTCAGCTTAACACTAATATAGGATATTCTGCTGCATTGAACAGAGGGATCGAAAAGTGTGATTCCGACCTGATCCTTGTTGCCAACTCAGATATTTACATTGCAAAAGATTTTAACAGGATCATTTCAGGTAAATTTGGAATTGATCCGGATCTGGATATCGTTTCACCTCTGATATTAAGGTTCGGAGGCGAGATCGTTGATTCTGCTGGTCAGTCATATTCCACTTCAATGTATCCTGTAGAAGCCGGATTCGGATCAGTGTTAAAAGAAGATGAATTCAGGGAAAGCATTATATTTTCTGTTTGTGGTGCTGCCACGGTATTCAGGAGAGAGAGTCTTGAACGATTGAAGGTTGAAGGCGAATATTATGATGAAAGTTATTTTATGTTCTGGGAGGACTTTGACATAGGGTGGAGGGCAAATCTTTACGGGATGAAGATAAAGCTGATCCCTGAAGCGGAAGTTTTCCATTTTCGTGGCGGGACTTTAAAAAAGTCATTCCTGACAAGATTTTCGATGGCTCTGGTAAGGCCGGGTCATATTAAATATCATCTTGTGAAGAACAGATATCTTACACTTATAAAAAATTTCAGATTCAGGTCTTTCTGGTACCTTATACCGATGATGGTCATTAAAGATCTTGTGTGGGTTGGATTGTTGACATTGAGTTCACCCAAAATTATAATAAAATTGTTCAGGTCCGGTAAGAGCTTTAAAATGGCTATAAGAAGAAGAAAGGTAATAAAGAACAATGAATGAATTATTGTATCTACTCTCATTTATTCTTGCATTTTTGCTTTCAGTATATGGTACTCCTGTAGCAAAAAAAGTTGCATATAGATATAACCTCCTTGATGTTCCCGATAACAAGCTAAAAAAACAGAAAAAACCGGTCCCTTACATGGGAGGAGTGATCGTTTACTTTGCCTTTATTTCTCCAGTTGGGTTACTTTTCCCGCTCAGCAGGGAGTTGCTGGGAATTCTGTTTGCCAGTTCCATTCTCCTCATAGTTGGTTTGTTTGATGACCTGAAAGCTCTGACTCCGGGGATAAAATTTCTCTTTCAGCTGGTAGCTGTGTTCATTCTTCTGAAAAGCGGAATATATATAGATCTGACATTCCTTCCCGGATGGGTGAATTATATTATCTCATTTATCTGGATGTTATCTATAATCAATGCATTCAATATCATTGATATTCTGGATGGAATGGCCGCTTCTGTTGCATCCATTTCACTTATCACTATTTTTATTATTTCACTTTACAATTCTAACTATCTGATCTCCGTAATATCAATAAGCCTGGCTGCATCCCTTCTCGGTTTCCTGAAATTCAATTGGGAGCCGGCTGGTATTTATCTTGGTGATGCAGGCAGTATGGTTGTGGGTCTTATTATTGCGGCTTTATCGGTGATGGGAGAATATACCAAATATAATGATGCTGCTTTTATATCAGGAATGCTGGTCTTGTCTGTCCCTGTTTTTGATATGGTCTATGTGGTCATCCTCAGGTTATTGAAAGGTCGATCTCCTTTCTTTGGAAGCCCTGATCATTTTGCGTTAAGAGTAAGAAAAAAGTGGAAATTATCTGTTGCACAAACAGTTTCAATTGTAATTGCGATCCAGTTGATCGTTTCAGGAATTGTTGTTGCTAATTTCTATATGACTCCCCTTATAACCCTGATATCAACATTATTAATATTTTTGTTCTTCACATTGCTGGGAGTTTCTCTTTCAAGAGTAAAAATGGAATGATCTTTATACTTGGCGCAGGGATATCGGGTCTTAGTACTGCTGATAACCTAAAAAGTGATATCACAATTCTTGAGAAAAATGGATACCCCGGAGGGCTTGCAACCCAGTACAGATCCGGAGATTATTGGTTCGATTTCAGTGGGCATTATTTTCACTTTGCTGACAATCTGAATATAAAGAAGTATGTTGAGCAATTTTCTTGTTTTAAAGAATATAAGAGGGACAGCAGGATATACATGTCCGGACAATTGATCCCTTTTCCTGTTCAATATCATTTGTCATATTTCCCTGAAGTGACAGGGAAGAAAATATATGAAGAGATGAAAGAGCGAACAGAAGTGAGTCATGCAAACCTGAGAGATTCACTGATAGGGAACTTCGGGGAAACCCTCTACAGCATGTTTTTTAATCCTTTCATGACCAAGTATTATAGAAGAGACCTGTCTGAGATCATCCCGGCAATGGACAGAGGAAGTATTCCTGTCCCTGATCTGAGAAGTGTTGAGGAAGGACTCTCCGGAAAAACATTTGCTGATAAAGGATATAATCCGGTTTTTTATTATCCGGAAGAAAATCTGAGGACATTTATAGGAAATATTGAAAAAAATCTGCCAGGTAAGATCAAATATAATGAAACAGTTTTGGAGATAGATCTTAAAGAGAAGAAGATCAAAACAGATGGTGGAGAGTATTTTTTCACAAAAATTATCAATACCATACCTTTGAAAGAATTCATTAGTAAACTTTCCCCATGCCCGGAATGGGCCGAAGGTACCGATAAGTTGGAGTCAGTTTCAACTCTGGTCGTAAATCTGATCCTTCGTGAAAAAAGGGAGAACTTCCACTGGGTATATCTGCCTGAAGGGCCTTCCCGGTTTTACAGAGCCGGTTATTATCCGGGGCATCCGGATACCGCCTGTTATCTGGAAATGTCGTTAAATGAAGGTGAAAGCTATGATGATAAAGAATTGCAGAGTGAAGTAGTTACAGTTCTTAAAAAATTGAATATGATAGTTTCTGAAGCAGAAATCGAACACATTGATGTCAGGGTGATACCCGGTTCATATATAATCTTTAACAAAGAGTGGAAAGAGATCGTACCTGGAATATTGAAAAAGTTGAAAGAAAATAATGTTCATTCGATCGGGAGGTACGGTTCCTGGAATTATTCTTCTATGAGCAACGATATAAAAAGCGGAGTTGAGACCGCGGATCTTTTAAATGGTGATCAATGAGAAAAACAAAGGTTATACATTTAATCACCAAGCTTGAGCTCGGAGGAGCTCAGCGAAATACAATTTTCACTTGTGAAAATCTTAATCGGGACAAATTTGAAGTTTATCTTATGAGTGGACCCGGAGGGATATTGAATCCTGATACTGCAAAAATGAAAAGTAGTAGTGATGATGTTGAAGAAAGATTCCTGTTAATAAAAGATCTGAAAAGAGAGATAAATCCTGTTAGAGATCTCAAGGCATACAGGTTCCTAAAAAATGAATTCAAGAGACTTAAGCCTGGAATCGTCCACACCCATTCATCAAAGGCGGGAATAATCGGCAGGATCGCAGCAAAAAGAGCAGGAGTTCCTGTTGTCATACATTCAGTGCATGGTTTTTCTTTTTCACCCTATCAGTCGTTTTTAAAGCGAAGCATATACCGTATGATAGAAAAATTTGTATCCGGCTTTACAGATCATTTTGTTTTTGTGTCTGAAGGGGATATTGATTCCGCAAAGAAACTGAAACTAATGAAAAAGGCATCATTCTCCCTTATCAGAAGTGGTTTTGATTTCAATAAGTTTAAAGATCAGGAGAGTGATCCTGCCACAGAAAGGGAGAAATATAATATCTGTAAAGATGATTTTGTATGTGGTGTGATAGCGCCATTTAAAGCTCAGAAGGGGTTGCATGATCTTATCAAGATAGCTTCTTATGTTTTAGAGAAAGATAGAAACGTACTATTCTTTATTGCAGGGGACGGTGGTTTGAGGAGTGTGATCGAATCGGAATTAGAAAATGCGGGAATTCTGGACCGATTCAGAATGCCGGGATTTATTCATGATATAGAGACTGTTATTCCCTTTTTCGATATAGGGGTTTCAACAGCATTGTGGGAGGGGCTCCCCCAAAGTCTTGTGCAATTAAGGCTGATGAAGAAGGCTGTTGTCGTTACAGATATTCCCGGGAACAATGAAATAATAGAGAATAATGTTAATGGATATACTGTAAAAGTAAGAAATATTAAAGAGTTCAGCGATAAGATTCTCCATCTGAAGAACAATAGTGATGATCGTAACATTCTTGCCTTCCACATAGACGACCTCCACAATTGGGATGGAAAAGTGATGGTGAAGTCTCAGGAAGATCTATACCTCTCCCTGGCCTGGAGTGAAAAACTTGATTAAGTTTCACACTGCAAGAAATCATATTCAAGATTGTTTAAGATAGAAGAGTACATGACTATCAAAAAAAATGGGACAGAATTTTCAGACGATGATGTCATCAGGTCTGTAAAAAGCGGCAATATTAAAAATTTCGAGGTTATTGTTAACAGATATAAGCGAAGAATAGTTAATTTTGTTTACAGAATGATCGGTGATTATGATGAAGCGCAAAACATTTCACAGGAAGCGTTTTTTCAGATATACAGGAAGATAGGAAAGTATAAGGAGAATAGTACATTTCAATCTTTCATCTATACCGTAGCAAAAAATATTACATTAAATTATCTGAAAAAATCGAAAAGAATAACTTTTTTTTCACAACTTTCCGCAAAGGGAGAAGGTGAATATATCCCCTCCGGAGATATTACTCCCGATGAAAAGATACAGAAAGTGGAGAGGAATAAAATGGTGACCAGAGGGCTGGAAAATCTGATCATTAATCAGAGACTTGCCCTTATCCTGAAAATATATCTCGGATTTTCTTACAAAAAAATAGCAGAAGTGACAGGATGGTCACAGCCTAAGATAGAGACCCTCATATCGAGGGGAAAAGTAAATTTAAAAAATTATGTTAATCTGCAAGGAAAAGGGGTCAAAGATGTTTAATAAGAGAGAGAATAAAATGAAGTGTAGTGAAGTGAACCTGCTGTTGAGCAGATATCAGGATAACGAGCTGGATAACTATTCCGGGGAGATGGTAAAAGAACACCTTTCAGATTGTAAAAGCTGCAGAATGGAATTAGGTGAACTCCAACGGATAAGTCTGGGAATAGCGGAAATTCGTGATGTAGAGTTAAAGGAAAATTTTACTGCTGAGGTAATGTCTATGGTAGCACAGCATAAAAAGACTAGATTTGCCGGAAGGCTGGTTTATATTTATTCTTTCGTTTTCGCCATATTTTTCATCTTCGGAGTCCTGATCGATCCTTACCCTGCAGGTGGTAGTTCAGAAGAGAATAGCAAGATGGAGCTCTCCTCAATTTTGCTTGATGGCCAGAAATTTACTTCTGACAATAATCACAACTTTGTTATAATAGGGTTGGCCGGAGGAAATGATGAAAAAGGAATTTATTAAAATAGCCCTGGTAGCTTCACTTGCCTTAAACCTTGCGTTTATAAGCGCAGGGTTTTACCGGTTAGCGAAGAGCGGGAACAATGTTGAAACTCAGGAATCCGGGACCGGTGCCAGGTATAAGCTGAACGAAGATCAACAGAAAAAAATAGATGAAGTGGTGAAGAACTTCAGGCTTAGGCTTGTTGAAAACAAAAGCGATGTTCTTGAGAAAAGGATAGATATAATTGAACTTCTGGGTAATCCCGAGTTTAAAACAGAAACACTTGAAGAAGAGTTGTTAAAGCTGAACGATATTGAAGGGGAGTTGAACTATGAATTTGTTTCCACATTGCTGGAAATAGGTGTTGTTCTTGACAGGGTTCAGTGGTTGGAGTTCCTTTATGACCTGAGCAAGGGATGGTTCTTTTCCGGATCGGGTAATTAGAGTCGACCTGTTCTGTTTGTTGACATTGTCATGCTCATAAAATAGAATCTTTTCATGTCCGGATCAGAATTACTTTGGTATATATTGAGTATAAAACCTAAGCAGGAACAGAGTGTAATAAAAAACCTGGACATTCTCGGAGTTCAGTCGTATCTCCCTCTTTACAAGAAGAAAAAGAAGGTTAAAAAAGAGAAGACAGATGTAGTTGTCCCCCTTTTCCCCGGGTACCTGTTTTGCAGATTTGATTTTGAAGAGCATTATCAGAAGATAAGATATACAAGAGGTATTAAGAAAGTGCTTGGAAACAAGCAATCATTATGGATACTGGATAAAGATAAGATCGAAGATATCAAATTGAGGGAAGAGGATGGACTGGTTGTAATGAAGAAAGTAGAGGGAAAGTTTGATCCAGGTATGCAGATCGTGGTTGATGAAGGCGATTTTGATGGCTGGGAAGGTATATTCTGCGAAGACCTTCCAGACGAAAAGAGGGCTGTGATCCTCTTGACGAATGTTAACTTTACAACCAAGCTGACCCTCCCGAAAGAATATCTCAAATCTTTGTAAAACTTTTTAAGATCTATGACATTATTTGGCGTACCCCTGCAAATATAATAGATGCAGGAGGAACGATGAACCATAAGTATGAGCTGAGTAAGGTTTCGGTTGACTATTTAGAAGAGAATGGAAATTTTGTTATAGGGGATCTTGACACCCCTAGTTTTATCAGAAAAGAGTTCAATCTGATCTATAGAGAGAAAGTGGGTGGAAAGATATCTGGAAAGGTTCCCGGCCCGGTAACAAGACTTTTCAATATACTGTTTGGAGATGAAGAGATCAGCTTTGCCTGATGTTTTCAGGCTCTTTATCTTAATCTTTATTTTGTGTTAATATAGCGTCTATGGACTTTGCTAAAATTGATCTGACTTCTGCTGATCTGCATATTCACACCATTGCGTCCGATGGCGAAATGATAGCTGAGGAGATAATAGAGGCTTCGGAGAAGAGTGGTTTGAAGACCATTTCTATCACTGATCATGATGGTGTCGGTGCTTATGCAGGAGGGGCGGCTGCTCTTCAGAAGAGTGCTGACCGGAGAGGGCTGGATCTTATAACGGGAATTGAACTGGATAGTGAATATATGGGATTTGAGATTCACATTCTCGGTTATGGGATCGATGTAGCACATCCTGTTCTGAGCGAACACCTTGCAGATGTCCAATCTCTAAGAAAAAAAAGGATCAGGGAGATTATGGATAAGGTCAACACTAATCTCGGAAAAAAAATGCTGACAGATAAAATGATCTTTCCTCAGGAGAGAGAAACGTTGATGAAGCCGCATATAGTCCGGGAGCTACTGAAAAATGGGAAATTTAGTAAATATAAAGATGCTTCAGAATGGATCTCAGAAAAATGTAAATCAAAGACGATTGTGCCTAAACTGCCTCCTGAAGTAATAATTTCTATTATTTTGAGATCAGGCGGAACGCCTGTCCTTGCGCACCCTGCATATTATATTGGGGAAAATGGGATAGAACTTGACAAAATGATAGCGGAACTCTCTACATTCGGTCTTGAAGGCGTGGAAGTATTTTATGATTACCATGGCTTCTCTCCTGCTAAGTTTAACAGGAAAGATCATTCGAGCCTGATCTCCATGATAAGTAATTCTACTGAAAAATACGGCTTGTTTGCCACGAGAGGGAGTGATTCCCACACCCTTACAGAGCTGACAGAGAGGAATCCGCCTCGATTACTTTTATGAAGAAGCTGCTGCTGCATATCTGTTGTGCTCCATGCTCTGTTCTGGTAATTGAAAGACTCCGGGAAAATTTTGATGTGACCGGGTTTTTTTATAATCCCAATATTCATCCTGCTAAAGAGTATGAATTCAGAGTGGATGAGTTAAAAAAGGTTTCGGAAAAACTGGGATGGAAAAATGTAATTTCTAATTACGAAGATGCCAAGTGGTTTCAGCTTGCAAAAGGACATGAGAATGATCCTGAGAGAGGCGAGCGTTGTTCTATCTGTTTTGATATGAGATTTGAAAAAGTATTCGAATATGCAAAGCAAAATGGTTTTGACATGGTAGCATCAACATTATCAATCAGCCCATATAAGAATATTGTCCAGATAAATAGTTCCGGACAGAAGATGAGTGAGAAATACGAAGTTGAGTTTCTTCCCGAAAATTTCAAAAAGAGAGACGGCTTTAATATCGGAAAAAAAATGAGCATGGATCTTGGGATCGTTCACCAGGACTATTGTGGATGCGTTTATTCCATGAGAGACAGAGATAGAAAACGGGAAAAATAGCTATTATTTTTCCGAGATCCTTTTCCTTATTACTTGAAAAACACCTTTGGTCTCTGAAAATTCCTTATAGATCTCCTTTAATTGGCCGATATGGTTGATCTCAAAAGAGATCTTGATCTTGCTTGAGTTCTGAGTGATCGTTTCATTTTCTATCTTTTTGATATTCGAATCATGTTTGGCAGTTATATTCGAGATCAAACTGAGCATTCCCGGCTTGTCGGAAACAATAATGTCATATTTTACAAGTTGAGAAAATTCTGCCTCATCATTCCACTCAACCTTCTTTATTCTCTCCTGCATTACATTCTTAAGGCTAGAGCAATTATCTCGGTGAATTACAAGTCCCCTCTTCAATGTGATGAAGCCTTTGATTTTTTCTCCTTTGATAGGATTGCAGCATTTTGCAAATTTAACATCGATATCCTGATACCCATCTACCTTGATCATTCTGTAAAGTTGATCCCTCTTCTTTGACCGTACTTTTTTAGGGATTATCTCGAAAGCTTCCACTTCGTTGAAGATCACTCCCATGGTTTTTTTATCTAGGGCTTTTTTGTTGGATCCTATGTCTCTAAAAAATATTTCGATCTCATTGTAGTGAATTTTTTTCAGGCGATCCTTTAATTCTTTCTCGTCCACTTTGATCTTATATTTCTTCTTGTATTCCCTCAGGACCTTGCTCCACAACCTTTTCCCTTTCTCAATATTCTTTCTGTTCTCCTCCTGTTGAAGGAAGTTCAATATTTTTTTTCGTGCTTTCGTGGTCGCAGTATATTTCAGCCAGTCAAGTGAAGGTGAGGCGTTCTTTCTGGTTACTATTTCTACAACATCTCCAGAGTTAAGGGTTTTTTTTATTGACACCATGTGTTCATTCACTATAGCCCCGTAACACTTATCTCCGATCTCGGTATGAATAGCATATGCAAAATCGATTGCAGTGGACCCGATCTTAAGATTGAATACTTTCCCCTTGGGTGTAAAAACGTATATCTCTTTCACTACCAGATCCCCTTTTAAGAGGTTCAAAAATTCCTCAGGGTCAGGGTTCTCCTTGTGGGCATCGATCATCTCTCTGAACCAATCCAGTCTCTGGTCATTCTCAAGAAATGATATGCCCTCCTTATATTTCCAATGTGCGGCGATCCCCTCTTCTGCGATCTTATGCATATCCTTTGTCCGTATCTGGATCTCGTATTTGATCCCGTCTCCGGAAATGATCGTTGTATGTATCGATTGATAACCGTTATTTCTCGGGTGAGCAATAAAATCACGCCATCTTCCGGGAAGAGGAGTGTATCTTTGATGTATTTCTCCAATTATCACATAACAGTCAGCAACCGACTTTGTTACCACACGAAGTGCAAGAAGATCATAGACCTTCTCAATATCTATATTCTGCTTTTCTAATTTTTTATAGATCGAAAATTTTCTTTTGATCCTGTATTCGATATCCCCGGAGATTCCCAGTTCTCGCATGATCTTTTTCAGTTCTTTCCGGAATTTCTCAAGTTTCTGATTTGCCCACTCTTCTCTTACCCCGACCTCACGAGTGATTCTGTCGTATTCCGCCGGACATGCATATTTGAATGAAATATCTTCAAGGGTTACTTTTATTTTGCCCATTCCCAGTCGTGCTGCTATTGGTGCGTATATATCAAGGGTCTCTCTGGCGATCCTCTTCCGTTTTTCTTCTTTGAGTGCGCCAAGGGTGAGGATGTTGTGTAACCTGTCAGCGAGCTTGATAAGGATTACCCTCACATCTCCCGTCATGGCAATAATGATCTTTTTGAGTGTCTCAGCCTTTGCATTTTCAGCATCGAGGTCAGAAATTTTGGTGATCTTTGTCACACCCCAAACGATACCCCCTACTTCTTTCCCGAATAAAGAGTTTATGTCCTCAATTGTATAATCCGTGTCTTCAACAACGTCATGAAGGAGTGCCGCAGCAACAGAGATTTCGTCGAGCTTCATATCTGCAAGGATCCCTGCAACAGATAGTGGATGAGAAATATATGCCTCTTTGTCTGCCCTGGTCTGGTTCATGTGTGCATCAGCTGCAACTGAATATGCTTTTTTCAGAAGTTCAGTGTTTGCCTTTGGGTGATAATTAAGTACTTTTTCCTGAAGTTCAAAAAACCGTTTTATCATTTTGTAAAGAATATAGTACAAATCGCCCTGTATATCAACATTTTTTGTGCGAGGGATGATCATCTTTGTTGTTTCCTTATTATCTGCTACAATTGGATCGTGAAAAAATCCAATTTTGCTGTTTTATCAATATTTATTGCCTTCGCTTCCATTTTGTTTTGCGATGAATATTCAGAGTTGAGGAAGAATATGGTAGAAGAGCAGATAATCAAGAGGGGAATAACAAATAGGAGAGTGACCAATGCTTTTTTAAATGTTAAGAGGCATCTCTTTGTAGACGAGAAATACAGGAAAGAGTCATATGGGGATTCTTCTCTGGCAATTGGTGAAGGGCAGATGATCGACAGGCCTTATATTGTTGCCATGATGACCTATGTTATTGCCCCGGACTATGATAAGAAAGTACTTGAGATAGGTACCGGATCAGGATTTCATGCAGCAATATTAGCGGAGCTGGTGAAAAATGTTTATACGATCGAAAACCGGCCACCTCTTTCAAAAAAAGCTGAAATACTTTTAAAATCACTCGGATATAAAAATATAAATTTCAGGATAGGTGACGGAGCTCTCGGATGGAAAGAAAATGCCCCCTTTGACGGGATAATCTGTACCTATTCTCCTGACCATATACCACCTGATCTTCTTGACCAGCTCAGACCCGGAGGAAAAATGATCATTCCCGTCAGTTATTCTTCCAAGGTTCAGGAATTCATCCTTATAGAAAAAAAAGAGGATGGTAATTTTAAGAGGACGATCCTTATTCCTGTTCCTTTCACACCACTTATCAGAGGGATAGATGAGCGGTAAGGTCTTCTCTGAACTGAATGATGAACAGATCGAAGCGGTAAAGTTCATTGAAAGGCCATTGCTTATTCTGGCAGGAGCAGGCTCGGGAAAGACGCGTGTTATAACGAATAAGATAGCGTATCTCATAAAAGAGCACGGATATTCGCCTTTAAACATACTTGGTGTAACTTTTACCAACAAGGCCGCGAACGAGATGAAAGACAGGGTTACCGGCATAACCGGTATTGATCCGTTTCTTTTCAATATATCAACATTCCATTCACTTGGATTGAAAATGTTAAGAGAATCAGGAGTAAATGCCGGATACAATACTGATTGGGCGATCGGTGACGACAAAGATCAGAAAAAAATCATTGGAAATATTATAAAAGAAAAATTTTCATACTTTACCAGTGATATGGTCGATGATGTAGTAAGAAAAATAAACAGAGCAAAAATGAACCTGCTTTATCCCAACAACAGAGATATGTTGTCCAGAAAAGGATTTTCCGAAGATGAGACAGATATATTTTCTCAATACTGGGCACAACAGAAAAAAAATAAAAGGTGGGATTTTGAAGATCTGATATCCCTTCCTGTTCTAATGCTGAGTGGGGATAAGAAAACCAGAGAAATGTATCAGTCCCGTTTCAAATATATACTTGTTGATGAATTTCAGGATACGAATCCGAATCAGTATGAATTGATCCGTCTGATAGCTTCTAAGCATGGTGCAATAACCGTTGTAGGTGATGATGATCAGGCCGTCTATTCCTGGCGTGGAGCAAATATCCGCTTTATGACCGATTTCAAGGAGGATTTTAAAGGGGCAAGGACCATGAAGATGGAGCGGAACTACAGATCCACCAGAGAGATCCTCGATTTTGCAAATACTCTGATCAGAAGGAATAAGTTCAGGCAGGTAAAGGAGATGTGGACGGAGAGGGTGAGTGGAAATCCTGTCACACTTATGCTTGTCTCTTCGAAGGAGTCGGAGGCAGAGCAGGTTGCAGATATGATAGAGCACTATTCCAGGGAAGACCCCTCCATGTTTCCCCTTGCGATTTTATACAGGATCAATTCTCAATCTTTCCCTTTCGAGTCAGTATTTCAGAAGAGGGGAATTAATTACCGGATAGTCAAAGGGTTAAGGTTCTTTGACAGAAAGGAGATAAAGGATTCGGTCTCTCTGTTGAGGTTGGCTCTCAATCCGGAAGATGATGTTTCATTTTTGAGGGTAATTGATTTTCTTCCTCTTGGGATAGGGGCGAAATCGCTTGAGCAAATAAGAGCCCGGAGCAATGAAAATGGGATTTCTCTTTTGAACTCGCTGAAGGAGTATTTCCTTGACAAGTTCAATGCGAAGCCCTTCTTTGAAAAAATCTGTAAAGTCAGTGAAGGGAACAGGGAGCGAAGTTTATCTGATCTGCTCCAGATGTTGTTGGATGATTCAGGATACACCGGATACCTGAAGGAGCGCAGGCAGGATGACAGGCTCCTTAATATCGATGAGCTTCTGGATTTTATTAAAAAGTGGGAGTCTGAGTCGGATGAAAAAAAAGATATCCATGA
This sequence comes from Candidatus Aminicenantes bacterium UBA647, assembly GCA_002299555.1. GTDB lineage: Bacteria > Acidobacteriota > Aminicenantia > UBA2199 > UBA2199 > UBA647. The sequence continues at coordinate 27,232 of DBOL01000103.1, read as the reverse complement.
ACTTCTTGACAAATTATCTCTGGAATCAGGGAGGGGTAAAGACTCGAATTCCGAAAAGGTACTCCTGCTTACGATGCACAATTCTAAAGGATTGGAATATCCGACTGTAGTTGTTGTCGGGGTGAATAGTACATATATGCCGTTTTTCATGAGAAAGGAAAAAATGGAGATCGAGGAAGAGAGACGCCTCATGTATGTTGCTTCCACAAGAGCAATTGACAGACTTGTGATCTCTACAGGAGGAGCAAGGGAATCTGAATTTTTGCTTGAGACAGGGCTTAACAATGTAAACGTTGCTTATTCCTTCGGAGAACTTCTGGGAAGCATTTCAGGTGTTTCTCCGGATAAATCCTCGTCAGGATCACAACCGGAGATGATAGTGGAGCATCCCGTTTTTGGATTGGGTGCAGTATTAAAAAAAACTGATGAAACTAAATACCTTGTAGATTTCAGAGAGAAAGGTGAAAAACTTATTGACACCTCGATTGTCAAACTGAAATTTTCAGAATGATCTCAGACTCTGTTTAAGTTTGATTTGAGGGGTTGTTTTGTATTATAATTCTGTCATGGATGCAAAGAAGAAGATCGAAGCTGAAAAGCTCTCGAATATCCTGAATCCGAAAAAAAGCAACAAAGAGTTCAAAGTTACCATAAGGTTTCAGAAGCATTTATCCAGAAAATATGAAAAGGCCCTGGAGCTTGCATTAAAAAACCCTTATTTCATGGAGGAAGGTGAAGGTGACTTTAGAAAAACCTATGTTAGCTTTTATCCACCCGATGTCGATGATCTGTACGAATTGTTTGAGCTTGTAAAAGATCAAGAGACAACCAGAATTTATCTCAACAATAAACTTATCCCATACATACAGGACCTTTGGCTTTTTCTTATGTGGTTCTACCGGGTGAAATGAAGAGTTATACCGACATTTTTACCCTAAATTACTTGACTTTTACCGAAGATTACAATATATTTCAATATCTGAGGAGGATATGATGAAAAAATTATTATACTCTGTTTTGATACTCATAATCGCAATGTTTTTACTTTCAGGTGTTTCAGGATGTAAGAAGTTAACAGTTTCAAATTTAAGTGCAAATAAACATCTTAGAGAAGCAAATAAATTATATGCTCAGGAAAAATTCCGGAAAGCTTCGGAAGAGTATGAGATAGCGCTTGAAAAAAACCCCGAACTTGACGTTGCTTATCTTTATGTCGGGACATGCTACAGCATGTTGTACAAACCGGGAAAAGAGACAGAGAGAAATCTGGAATATAGTGAAAAAGCTGTAAAATACCTTCAGATGGCCGAAGAAGTTTTTCCGGAAGATGATCATGTAATTATTGCTCTTGGTAGTATCTTTGATAAGATCGGGAATTTTGAGGAAGCTGAAAAATACTTTCTGAAGATTCTTGAAAAATCATCAGATTCTCCTAAATCTTTCTATACGCTGGCAAACTTTTATTCCCAGAATGGTAAGTTCGAGAAAGCAAATGAAATGTATGAGAAGAGGATCGAACTTGAGCCGACCAACCCTAGTGGATACCACTATTATGCAGTGTATTTACAGAATTACAGAGCATGGGACAAAGCTATTGCGGCCCATAATAAAAGGATCGTTGCGATGATGGATCCAACAATACTGGATAGTTATTCAGATATAGACAAGGTCAATGCCGATATCAAAAGAGTTCAGGATATTAATAAATATATCAGGAATGTAGATGGGAACAAAGCTATCCCAGCTGCCCAGAAGAAGGAGCTCCTTGCTGAAAAAAGAGAGGAGTTGAAAAATTATCCTACTCTTGAAGAAGCCATTGATCTGATCGCGGAAAAAGAACTTGTACTAAAATCATTAGTTGATGAAGCTGAGAAAAAACTTGTTGATCTAAGCGAAGAAAAGAAACTTGAGTTTGCAGAAGCTTATTATTCACTTGGCGTTGTAGCATGGAACAAAAGCTATCAAACTCCCGTTGATGATGATATATTTCCAAAAGAAGATAGGAAGAAAGCAATTGATATAGGCTTTGCTGCACTTGAGAAAGCCATGAACCTTTCACCTGAATACCCGAACCCTTATTCCTATATGGGACTTCTTTGGAGGGAGATGATCAAGATAGATCCTTCAAAGAGTGCTGAATTTGTTAAAAAGAACAATGAATACAACAAAAAGTTCAAAGATATTTATGTAAAGAAAAGAAAGAGGGAAGAATATCTTAAAGAACTTGAAGAGCTTGAGAAGTAGTTCCGGTTTTTCAGGTTGATTTTATTGTTAATTTAAAATAAGGCGGCAACTAATATGGGGAAACTACCTGTCAATAAAAAAGGAAGTTTTGACGATTTTTATCTGAAGATCAGGAAGAAAGTAACTGACTGGTTTGAAAGCGGAAAGCTTGGGGAAAAAAGCGGGAAATGGATGGATAACTTTGTCCAATACCTTCTAATATTCCCTGATCTTATTCACCTCATGATAAAGTTGGTTAGTGACAAAGAAGTATCACCCAAGACAAAAGGTATGATCGCGATCGGGTTTGTATATTTTATTTCTCCAATTGATATAGTTCCTGATTTTATTCCTGTGTTTGGTTTTGTTGATGATCTCCTGATTGCAGTTATTCTTCTAAATAAGATCATTAATAGCAGTGATGAGGGAATGAGAGAGAAAATAAAATTTTATTGGGTTGGGGAAGATGATATCTTCATCAAAATAAAGGAGATAGTTGCAACTATGAATGAGTTATCTTCTCAGATCCCTAAATCTATATCCGGGTTTTTTAAAAAGTACAAGTAGATTATTTCAAACAAACTTGTTGGCTATTATTTTGTCCAATGATATATTGAAGAACTCTTTTGATATAAGGTCTTCAAAATATCTCCAAAGATTAGAAGTAATGCACTCATCAGACAATATACACCCTGTGTCTCTGGAACAACCTGAGATCTGAAGACTTTCATCATATGCTTTAAAAATATCTGAGATAAAAATTTCTTCAGGTTTCTTATTTATTTTGTAGCCGCCGTATTTACCCTGAACACTTGAAATGAGATGAGCTTTTTCTATAGGACCCGCAAGCTTCCTGAGATATTTAGGTGATACAACCATCTTTTTTCCGAGAATTTCAGTGTTGATCACATCGCTATTCTCAGCAAGAAGAACCAGCATTCTAAGTCCATATCTAATCTTTGTGTTAATTTTCATTTAACTAAAGTATAGCTAATAGTTATTCATTGTCAACAGTTTTTTGTGATTTCCAACCAATAAGGTTATATAAGTTATTATTGACATTTTCGGGAAAAAGATCTATATTTTCTCAATGAAATATTTAAAGTTCCTCATTGTTCTTATACTGGTTTTTATCCTATTATATTTCTTTTTTCAGAATGTAGAATTTAAGATGGTTATCGATATAATAAAAAATGTTAATCCATTATTCATCATTGTCTTTTTAGCCGGTCTTTATACGCAGTTCTTTATCAGGGCATACAGGTGGGGAATATTGTTCCATCCATTTAAAAAAAATATTTCGATCCTTAATCTTTATCACTACTCTCTAATCGGAATGTTTATAAACACATTGATACCGGGAAGGATCGGAGAGCCTGCGCGTGGAATACTCATTGCCAGAGAAGAGGGGCTTGAGCCCGGGTCCGGTCTTGCAACGATCGTGATCGAAAGGATGATAGACTCACTGATGATAGTTGTACTTTTTTTCACCTCTCTTCTGTTTATAGACAGCAGCAATTCGATTCTGCTTGAGAAACTGAAGTCCGGAGGGGTGATCTTTCTTCCAATCGTGATTTCAATTTTTATTATGTTCTATCTGATCAATATTCCGGGAATATTTAATATAGTGGAGAGAATCCTCAGATTTTTTTTGAGAATAGTACCGGAGAGGTCTCGGGAGAAGACAACAGACTTCTTACTGAGCTTTATAAGAGGACTTAAACTGAAATTGAGCTTTACGGATTCTCTGAAATTACTTTTGTCCTCGGTCCTGGTCTGGGTCTATCTTGTCCCGTTCTACTGGTACCTGATGCAGGGTTTTAAGTTCGGTTCTTCAATATCTATACTTGATACTATCCCGTATTTCAGCCTGATCGTTATGTCTGCAGCAATACCAACACCGGGAATGGCTGGAAGTCTTGATGCAGCATCAAAGCATGGACTCCTTGAGTTATACAAAAATTCTGCCGGACAAAGCATCGTGAATATTAACGAAGCTGCAGCTTATACATTACTTGTCCACGTTCTGATTATCCTGGTAATAGTTGTACCGGGATTTATATCATTTTCTTCAAAAGGGTTGAAAATGAGTTCAATAAAAAAGGTTGGAGAAAAAACAGATGAAATGTCCTGAATGCAATAGCATAGAAGATAAGGTTGTTGAAACAAGAGAGAGCAAAGATGGAAAATATATAAGAAGAAGACGTGAATGTCTTGGATGTGGGAAGCGGTTCACGACTTACGAAAAAATCGAAGGGATTCCTCTAATGGTGGAGAAAAAAGATGGACGGAGAGAGGAATTCGATCTAGATAAGGTAAGGAAGGGGTTGTATCGCGCCGTCGAGAAAAGACCGATATCCAAGAAACAGATTGAACAGGTTGCACTTCAGGTAGAGGAAAAGGTGTCTGATATGGAGAAAGAGATCTCTACAAAAGCAATCGGACAATTTATAATGGACAAATTGAAATCGTTGGATAAAGTCGCATATGTAAGATTTGCTTCGGTATATTTTGATTTCAGAAGTCTGGAAGAGTTTATGACAGAACTTCACAGCCTTTTGAAAAAGGAGGATTAGATGGGTAAGAAAAACTATCCTTTTTTTGATCTGAGTGAGGAGACTGGCTTTCCTACTGGTATCAGTACCAGTAAAGACTGGGAGCCGAGTACGAATATTTTTGAAACCGACAAATCCTTAGTGGTGGAGATGGAGTTGGCCGGAGTGAGCATTGAAGATATTTCGATTACCCTCGAGGAGGGTAAGGAATTGGTTGTAAAGGGGATAAAAAAGCAATCATGGCTTCACGAGTCGGGAATCAAATATTATTTGTTTGAGAGGAAGTTTGGAGGTTTTTTCAAGAGGATCCATATTGACATTCCGATAGATACCGAAAACATAAGATCGGTAATGGAAAATGGAGTGCTGATTATAGAAGTGTTCAAGAAGGTGACAGAGAAAATAACTGTCAAGATAAAATGAGGTGATAAAATTGGCTGAAGAGAAAAAAAACAAAGCAATTGATATAAAAAAAGAAAATGCGGAAAAGCTTGATATTCCCGAGAAAATCCCGGTTCTGGTTTTAAGGGATATAGTGGTTTTCCCATATATGATCGTACCCCTTTATGTAGGGAGAGTTAAATCCAAGAGGGCAATTGATAAAGCACTTAACGGGGACAGGATGATACTTCTGTTGACACAGAAGGATGCAACTGTTGAGAATCCGAAACCGGATGAGATGTATAAGATGGGAACAGTTGCACTCATTGTCAGGATGTTGAAACTCCCTGACGGGAGGATGAGGGTGCTTGCCCAGGGGATTTCAAGGGCAAAGGTAAAAACGATCAACGATAATGGTAAACTTCGTATTGCAAAGATCAATATTATTGAAGATAAGGAATCGAAGAGACTTACAATAAAGGATAAGGCAATTATAAAGAATGTAAGGGAAAAGTTTGAACAGACTGCAAAACTTGGGAAACAGATCCCTAATGAGATTTTTGTTATTGCAGAGAATATAAAAGAGCCTGGAAAACTTGCTGATATTATTGCATCTAATCTTGACCTGAAACTTGAGAGTTCTCAGGAGATATTAAATGAGGAGAGGTCTATCCCGAGGTTAAGCAAAGTTTATGATTTTTTGAACTATGAACTTGAACTCTTGAACATTCAGAATCAGATAAATTTAAAAGCCCAGGGAGAGATGGACAAGAACCAGAGGGAATATTTTTTAAGACAGCAACTTGCTGCAATAAAAAAAGAATTAGGTGAGACTGATGAAAACGAAGGGGAGATCAACAACTATAAAACTAAATTAAGTGAGATCGAAGTTCCGAAAGAGGCAAAAAAAGAGATAAATAAAAATATAGAAAAATTGAAAAAAATGCATCCCGAGTCAGCAGAAAGTACTGTTGTGCGAAACTATCTGGATTGGATGCTTGATATTCCATGGGAAGAATCCACTCCAGACAACCTTGATCTGATTCGAGCAAAGGCGATACTTGATGCTGACCACTACGGACTTGATAAGGTTAAGGAAAGAATACTGGAATATCTCAGTGTCAGGAAGCTAACTTCAAAAGCGACAGGGCCTATCCTCTGTTTTGTTGGACCTCCCGGGGTCGGGAAGACATCATTGGGCAGATCTATTGCGAGGGCGCTAAACAAAAATTTCGTGAGAGTTTCTCTTGGAGGAGTCCATGATGAAGCGGAGATCAGAGGACACAGACGGACCTATATAGGTGCGCTTCCAGGAAAGATAATCCAGGAAATTAAAAAGGCCGGTTCAAACAATCCCGTTTTCATGATGGATGAAGTTGATAAGATAGGTTCTGATTCCAGGGGAGATCCCTCGTCAGCACTGCTTGAGGTGCTTGATCCGGAGCAAAATGATACATTCACAGATCATTATCTTGGAGTTTCATTTGATCTGTCAAAGGTTCTGTTTATCACAACCGCAAATTTGCTTGAGCCGATCCAGCCCGCTTTCAGGGACCGGATGGAGATAATAAATATTCACGGTTATACAGAAGAAGAGAAGATTGAAATAGCGAAAAAGCATTTGATCCCAAGGCAGATAAAATCCAATGGATTGTCAAGGAAATTAATATCATTCTCAACCGGGGCTACAAGAAATATAATCGGGATGTATACAAGAGAAGCAGGAGTGAGAAATCTTGAAAGAGAAATAGGTTCTGTTTGTCGTAAAGTTGCTCACAAAGTTGCTACCGGGGAAAATAAACTCTTCAAAATTACAAATAAAAATTTAGAGGATTACTCAGGCCCGCCAAAATTATTCAGAGACCAGCTTCTTGAAGAAGATATGGTTGGTGTTGCTACAGGAATGGCCTGGACCCCTTATGGAGGGGACATCCTGTTCATTGAAGCTAAACTTATACCTGGGAAGGGGAAACTTATATTAACAGGATCTCTTGGCAAAGTAATGCAGGAATCGGCAACAGCAGCACTGAGTTTTATCAAATCCCGAAGTGAGGAATTAGGAATTGATGAAGAATTGTTTGAAAAATATGATATCCATATTCATCTTCCTGAGGGTGGGATACCCAAGGATGGTCCATCTGCAGGTGTAGCTCTTACTACTGCTCTGACCTCACTCTTCAGCAAGAGGAAAGTTAACAGAAAAGTTTCAATGACCGGTGAGATCACGCTCAGAGGAAAAGTATTGCCTGTTGGCGGTATAAAAGAGAAGGTTCTGGCAGCAAAACGTGCAGGAATAAAAAAAATAATTCTTCCTGAGAAGAATAAGAATGATCTTGTAGACATTAATAAGGTCTACCTAAAAGGGATCGAATTTGTTTTTGTCCGGGATATTAATGTTGCGGTTGCAGAAGCAATGAAATAGCAGATATTTAATGGATGAGAACAGTTTTGTTAAGTTTCTGAAATCTGAATTTCCTTTTGAAGATGGTATCGGGATCGGAGATGATACTTCAATAATAAAGAAAGGAGATGGATTTCAGCTGATAACAAAGGATATCCTGATCGAAGGTGTTCATTTTGACCAGTCATATTTTACTCCTGAGGAAGTTGCAGCCAGAGCTCTTGCTGTAAACCTCAGCGATATAGCTGCTATGGGTGGAAAGCCGGAGTATTTTTTTCTCGGCATAGGATTCCCTGAGAATTTTAAAGACGAAAAGCTTTTTCGATTCTTCAAAGAGTTGAAAAACAGAAGTAATAAATGGAATGTTAAACTTGCCGGGGGAGATATCTCCTCTTCACCTGACAAACTTTTTATATCAATAACTATGGTAGGGAGTTCAATTAACCCGATAAGAAGGGATGGAGCCAGAACTGGAGACCTGATAGGTATCTCCAGAGTAACAGGTGAATCTTCACTCGGCCTGGAACTTTTGAAACGGGGTATAGATATCCCTTATTATTCGGGTAGGCATAAAGTCCCAGATCCGGAACTTGCCAGTGGAAATATCTTTTCCGGATTTGTCAATTCGATGATCGATGTTTCAGACGGACTGGTGATAGATCTTGGCAGGATAATGGACAATTCGAATAAAGGAGCCCGGATCAAATATGAAAACATTCCGGTTACAGAGGATATGAGGACCATATGTGAAAAATATGGCCTGATTGAAACAGATCATGTTCTGGCCGGTGGGGAAGATTTCTCTCTTCTGTTTACGATCTCTTCAGACAAAGAGAAGGAGATGAAAAAATCAGCAGTAAAATACCATATTATCGGTGATGTCATAGATGGAGAAGGTGTCAGCATAGAATATCATGGCAGGGAGTTTGAACCTGAGAGAAAAGGTTTTGACCATTTTGAATAATTGATGATATAATTTCCAGGGTAATAAAAATGAAAACATATAAAATACTATTAGTTTTTCTTGTTTTGGTGGTGATCTTTCCGGGTTGTTCCGGTAAGAGTGACAAAAGTTTTGTACGTTCATATGATGATTTTGAAAAATTCAGTATCAAGCGATTTAAAGGTGAAAAACTGGTAAATATAAATGTTCCGGTAAAAGAGGGATTTGAATGGTCACCAGGTATTAAAATCGCCGGATATCTTACTTTTGATTTCATCCTGACGACACTAAAAGACGAAGATTGGAAGAATCGAAAAATAGAGTTAGTGATAAAGAATCAGAATGAAGCTCTCCTTACATTAGATCTTGATAAAAACGAATTTTACATAAATGACTCAAATATGCAGTTCAGAAAATCGATCAAAGTTGCGATTGCGCTGGGGAGAGATGATAAACTCACCTTTTCCATAAAAGACAGTGCCGGATCGAATGGAGATAATTTTGATCTTATTGGACTGATAATAATTCCGAAAAAGGGGCCCGATCACAGAAAGAATAAGAATATTCTGCTGATCACTATTGATACGCTCAGAGCTGATTACCTTGGGTATTATAGAAAACTTAAGGAACTTTATCCTGATAAAATAAGCTTCAGCCCTAATTTAGACAAGATCGCTGATGAAAATCTGGTTTTCACAAAAGCATATACTCCCATTGCTTCTACCTGGCCTGCACTATCATCCATCGCCAGATCCAGAATGCCTTTTGAACATGGTGTCCAGAACAATGGAGACCAACTTAAGAGTGGGATATTATCATTAGGCCACCACCTTTTTAGCGAATGGTTCTCTGTGTCATACCGGGCAAATGCATTTCAACTTGATATAGGCGGTTTTGATATTGTAAAGAGTTTTTTCAGAAAGGACAAGAAGTTAAAGAATAGCGCAAAAAGTTTTCTTGAAAAGAATTACAGGAAGAAATTCTTCCTCTGGTTACACTTTCTCGGTGTCCATTCAGGATACCGCCCTTCGAAGAGAATCCTTTCCATGATCGAGCCTGAAGAATATACCGGCAATGTATTTAAAGCAGTCGGGCCTGTATTAAAAAAGATCACCGCAGGTGAAAAGAAAGTGACTGAACATGATATTGATCATATCCGGAATTGTTATGCAGGGGAACTCCTGCAGATCGATGAGTGGATCCAGGAGATCTTTGATGTTATGAAAGAAAAAAATATATGGGAAAACACTTTGATAGTAATTTCAGCAGATCATGGTGAGGACCTTTACCAGCATAACAACCACTTCTTCCATCACCCGTCAATTTATAACACATCTCTTCATGTCCCGTTAATAATAAAGTTCCCGAATTCAGAATATAAGGGGATAATAGATCAGAATGTTTCTATCATGGATTTTATGCCTACACTACTTGACTATTTTGGAATTGAGACAGAGTACAGAATGACAGGCGAATCGTTGATGCCCCTGATCAGGGGTGAGGCCAAGAGAAAGAACCGTTATCTTTTTGCAGAATCTGAGAACAACAGGATATTGTCGATAACAGGAGATAAATGGAAATTTATCTATAATCCGGATGGGGTAGTAGCTAAAACCCAATACGGGAATCCATATCCGATCGAAGTAGAGGAGTTCTATGATCTGGAAAGCGACAGGTTGGAAGCTGCAGATCTGACAAAAGGGGAACTTCCGAATATCTATAAAAAACTAAAATTTAATCTTCTTAACTATATAAAATCATTTCAATTGGACAAAAAGAGGAAGGACAGAAAGAAAATCAGTGAACTCTCAGAGGATGTTAAAAAAGAGTTAAGGTCGCTTGGGTATCTTTAAATAGTTGTTGAATAACATTTTTTGACAAACAATGCTATTTAGTTTGTTGAAATTTAAAGTGTTTGATTTGAGATGGTTATAATTAGAAAATAACATACAACTTGATTTCGGGGGTGTTATGAAGATATTAAAGTATTCGATATGGTTTTTTATTATTGGTATTCTTACTTTGAGCTCATTTAATAATGATAATGAGCAATTTAGACTGGAACCATTATCAAACGAAAAAATAGTCGGGAATAGTAGCCCCATAAGCGAAAAAGAATTCTCCGGAAAGAAGCAGGGATATTTTTTTAATGAAAAAGAGAACCTGTCAATTAAAGGTAAGATTTATGATCTTAAAGGAGTAATAAAGATACCAATTGACATAAAAAGATCAGGAGATTTAAATGTTTTTTTCTCAATTTATGATATCTCCGGCAGTGATTCAGGCGGGATAAGTGTTGATCTTGTTCACAAATCAAAACGCAATCGAGAAAAACTTCTGGGAAAAAAGGAACTTGTATCAACTTTAAATATTTCTCAAAAAAGGAAATTCAGATCAGGAGATGACCTTATATTAACTTTAAGGGGTAAAGGGAAAGTATTAATTTCAGACCCGGTTGTTTCCATCAGCATCAAAAACTCTTATGTTTTCCTGATCGTAGCTGACACATTGAGAGCAGATTATCTTGAGCTTTACGGGAATAAGGATAATATAAGTGATAATATAACTGAGTTCTCAAAAGATAGTGTAGTATTTGATAATTGTTATAGTACATCAAGCTGGACACTTCCTGCTCATATCTCATTATTCACAGGAAATAATGTTTACAATCATTGGGTATATAATTCAGATATGGCACTTTCAGATAAGCTCCCCATATATCCGGAAGTGATGTTTGAAAAAAATTATTTATTCAGTATCAACGGAGGAATATTCCTTGATTCTAAGTACGGATACTTTCGAGGATTTGATTACTATAAATCTATAAGTTGGAAAGGGAAAAACTTTAATATGAATCAAAATATTAATGAAGTTGAAAAAATGTTTAAAAAGAACAGGGAATTTGTAGATTCAGTTTCTGTTTCAAATGTTTTTTCTTTTCTACATACTTACCAGGTACATAGTCCGTATCAGTCCCATAAAGGTTTTAAGTATTCTGAAAGCCTGAGCAAAAAGGGATTTCCAAAGAGAGTGAGAATTCCTCAATCGCTTGGTGATAAAAACACAAGAGGACGAGCTTCGATATTCAGAAATCTATCAGAGAGAAGGGGCGATATATTCAAGGGCTTGTATAAAGCAGAAATAGAGTTTTTCGATCATCATTTTGGGGAGTTTGTTAATTATTTAAAGTCAATAAAGATATATGATAAATCCACTATCATCCTGTTGGCTGATCATGGTGAAGAATTCTTTGATCATAAAGCCTGGGGTCATGGACATTCTTTATATAATGAATTAATTAGAATACCTTTGATCATTAAATTTCCCGGTAGCAAATATAAGGGTATCAGAGTAAAAGAGAATGCAAGTATTATTGATATTTTTCCAACTTTGTTCGATTATCTGAAGATTGACAATATCAATTCTGACGGGCAATCATTGATGGGCTTTATCAAAAACAAAGAGAACAAAAATGACAGGCTGGTTGTTTCAGTTATTAAATACATCACTTCTAAAAAACATGGAGTTGGCAAATTTCCTCAAAAAATTGCAGTTATATGGAAAAATTTTAAATTGATCTATAATTTTAGATATTCTACTGAATTATTAGAATACTATTCAAAATTTCCTCCCCCGCAATATACTGATTACGAGTTGTATGATCTTGATTCAGATAAGAATGAAAAAAATAATATTGTCGGTCTCGAGAAACATAATAAGGTTTTCAGTTATTTAAAAAACAGGATCAACAGGATAAAGAGGAATATTTTTAATAACAGGAATAAAGCGAAGGTAATTGATCTTTCAGAAAAAAACAAGTCGAAATTGAAAAGTTTGGGATATTTATAAAATAATCCGGGCACTATTACAGCACCCGGATCATCGATTTATTAAATTACTAATTCACTTTTTCAAGAACAACAAAAGCTCCGGTCGATTCATTTCCGGAGTTATCAACAGTTGTAACTGCATAAGCCACAACATCTACAGAGTCATCAATAACTTCCTTGAATGTAAATGTTCCCGGATCTGTAGTTAATGCAAGCTCTTTAAGTCCTCTGATAATACGGTAAATTCTATATTCCGCAACTGAACTGTTTGCAGGATTTGAATCCCAGTTAAGAACAGCTGAGCTTTCTCTAAAGAAAATGGTCTGCTTGAGTGAAAAATCTCCGGTAAGGTTCAGAGGCTGGTAGACCGGACAGGTTTTGACAGATACTGTGTCGGTAGTGGATTGTCCGCTTGCTTCATATGCAATAGCTTTAACAGAGTGATTCCCTTCACTCAGGCCATCTGTATTCCAGGTATAAGAATAAGGAGCAGATGTAAATGTGTTTACAAGAACGTTGTCTATGTACAGCTCAACACTTGTAAGCTCATCATTGTCATCATTTGCATAGAGCTCAATATCAACGGTCCCCGATACGCATCCCCCGTCCACAAGGTTGATTATACTGAGTTCCGGAGGACAATTGAGGATTGCTGTGATAGCATCAGAAGATGTTGAGCCATCAGTTTTTGTTGCTGTAATGCTGAATGAATGTTCCCCGAGTGTTGCCTCAGTAGCATCCCATTGAATTGAATACGGCTCAGAATCAGATGTTCCGATAGATTCTCCATCTACAAAAAACTCAACACTTGAAACTTCATCAGGGTCATTATTTGCTTCAAAATATACGAGTGGGCCACATACATTAGCGCCTTCCAGGGGAGATGTAATACCTTCACCATAACCGACCGTTTCAGTATAAAGCATCATTGTTTTCGTTAGGGACCTCCACATAATGTGAACTTTGCTTCTGCTCATTGCAATAGCAGGTTTACTGTCAAACTTTAAGGAGGCGTTGTTGTCCAGGCTGGTCACTTTCCAAACGCCATCAGTTTTCTTTGCAAGATCAACTCTTGTTACCTGATTGGCAGCAGATTCTCTTGCCCATGAGATGTAGACATTGTCAGGATCTTTTGCAGCAATAACCGGATCATCGTGATAATGTCCTTCCATCTTGATCAACGTCGGGTTTGCATATTCGGTTTCTATAAAATTGAGATCATCCATGTGTGCGTATGTATGGCCCTGGTTAATCTGTGTCCCGGGTCTTTCATATGCGAGATAACAAAGATGAATGTTATTTTCGGAATCAAGGAATGCATCAGGTTGTTTATTGTAATAAGTATTGGTGGGGATCTTTATTGTAGTGCTCTGTGACAGGTCTCCCCCTGCTTCAGTAAATCTATAATTAATAGTTTTTTTGTCTATACTCCACATAGCATGAATATTTCCATTCTTGTCATTGTAAATATCAGGCCAAATGCTTTTAAGCTCTTTTGGAGAAAGATAATCCATCTGTATATATTCGCCCCCTGGAGCTCTTCTTACATACATCGTGGGAATAAGGTTTGAAGTGGAACTGTATCTTACAAATGTAAAGTGTGCAACTCCCTGGCCGTCAACTGCCATTCCCGGATACTGGACAAGTCTTGAAAAATCTGCAATGTACGCTGTTTTTACATGCCAGCCGGAACTATCTTTGTATGCATGGGTGATACGGTTAGCAGCTGTCTCTCTGTTAGAATATGCAAAATGAACTTCTGAACCGTCCGGTGTTACGGAGACTCTGGGTCTGAACTTTCTAACTGCAACATAGCCCAGTCCACTCAGTGCTTCCTGATTTATGATCTCATTGTTTTTAATCTGTCCGTAAAACCAGCTGTTCTGCCTCATCCACAGAATGTGGATCACATTGTTTGCGTCAGCCTGCATCTCATAGAAATCTGCTTCCACTCCAAGATCAACAATTTCCTGAGCAGGAATCGATACAAAAATAAAAATGATAATTAGCAGTGTATGGATTAACTTCATGAATCCCTCCGTAATTTCTTTTATGTGAAAAATTCTCCAATAATCAAATACAATATTAATGTTTATTGGCCTCAAATATTACTATAGCAATCACTAATAGTCAAGTTTTTGAACTTTATCCGATGTTAGAGAATTGATTTTTTTTAATCGAAGTAGTATAGGTTTATTATGAAAAAAAATCTAATGATCGTATCTGTTTTTTTGCTCGTTTTATTTAGTGTTAACGGAGTGCAAATGGGTGCTGATAGGATAACCGGGAAGCATTTTGTTACAAGATCTGAGGTTATATCAACTGAAGGGATGGTTGCCTCCAGTCATCCGCTTGCTGCTCAGATAGGAATTGATATATTGAAAAAGGGGGGAACGGCAGTTGATGCGGCAATAGCTGTAAATGCGGCCCTCGGGTTAATGGAACCGACCGGTTCCGGGATCGGGGGTGATCTGTTTGCCATAGTATGGGATTCAAAGAGCGGTAAGCTTCATGGATTGAATGCGAGCGGCTATTCTCCGGCTTCTCTGAATCTCGATATCCTTAAAGAGAAAGGACTTGAGCGGATGCCTTTTTACGGGCCGATCCCATGGACTGTACCCGGATGTGTTGACGGGTGGTTCACTCTCCATGAAAAATTCGGGAAATTACCATTCACGGATATACTTGCTCCTGCAATAAACTATGCAGAAAACGGATTTCCTCTCACAGAACTGATAGCATACTACTGGAAAATTTCGGTAGATCGGTTCAAAAAGTATAAGAATTTCCAGGATACCTATGCACCATCCGGGAAGTTTCCGGGAAAAGGTGATATATTCCGCAATCCTGATCTTGCAAAAACATACAGACTGATCGCAAAAAATGGGCGGGATGCATTTTATAAAGGTGAGATAGCAAAAAAGATCGTCAGGTACTCAAAAAAGGTCGGGGGCTATTTTTCACTCGAAGATCTGGCTGAATTCAAAGCTGAATGGGTTAAGCCGATGAGTGCGAACTATAAGGGTTATGATCTGTGGGAACTTCCTCCGAACGGACAGGGACTCGCAGCATTGCAGATGTTAAATATGCTGGGGGATTTTGATCTTAAAGGAATGGGGCATAATTCATCGGAGTATCTTCATACACTAATAGAGATAAAGAAGATCGTATATGAGGATCGAGCAAAATTTTATGCAGATCCGGCGTTCAATAAGATCGATTATGAAAATTTTCTTACAGAAAAATATACAAAAGAGAGGTTGAAACTTTTCAATAGTGAAAAAGCTTCCCGGAAGTTGAATGTTAATTCGGCTCCTCCGGAAAAAGGTGACACTATTTACCTCACCGTTGTGGACAAGGATAGGAATGTTGTTTCTCTTATTCAGAGCAATTATTTCGGATTCGGATCAGGGATGGTCCCGGATGGACTCGGGTTCTGTATACAGGACAGGGGGGCTTTGTTTAGCCTCGATAAAGGTCATTTCAACTCTTTTGAACCTCGCAAAAGACCTTTTCATACTATTATCCCTGCTATGGTAACAAAGAATGGGAGACCTGTGTTTTCTTTCGGGGTTATGGGCGGATCTATGCAGCCCCAGGGGCATGTTCAGGTACTGCTCAATCTCCTTGTGTTCGGAATGAATATCCAGGAGGCGGGTGATGCTGCTAGATTCAGGCATGGTGGTTCATCTCAACCTGACTATGGAGTTATGAGGGATGGCGGTATTGTTTTCCTGGAATCCGGAATTATGCCAGGTGTTCTCAGAGACCTCATCACTCTGGGTCATAAGATCAGCACATCCAGAGGAGGGTATGGTGGCTATCAGGGGATCTGGATCGACTGGAAGAGAGGAGTCCTGTTTGGTGGAAGTGAGTCTAGAAAAGATGGTGAAGTCATAGGGTATTGAGTCTGCTCATGAAAGGGTTAATACCGGCCTGACAGGAATGAATTACAGCAGTCTGATCATATTCCTGACAAATAAGTGCATGGTGGGGTGTGCTACCTGTAATGTGGGTGCTGTCCCCGGAAACACAGGGATTCTGAATCCCAATGATCTTGATTCAGTTTTCAGCAATTCACTTCTGAAAGGATTATACGGAAAGTATATATTGTGGACCGGAGGAGAACCTTTTGAATCTTTTTCTTCTCTTGTTTACGGGATTGGACTTGCTGACAGGTCGGGTTTTCATTCAGAAATTCTTACTGCAGGTTATTGGTATGATAAAGAACTGGCACATTTGATAAAACTTCATGAGGCAGGCAATTTCTCTTTGAGGATCAGTATTGATCCTGAGCACCTGAAGTTCATCGGTACAGAAATATTAATGTTATTGCTTTCGGAATGTATAGAGACAGGGACGGATGTTAATTTCACGGTAAGGGATATAAAAGATGATGAAAATAGTGTTTCGGATTTTTTTGAAAATATTAAAAGATCATTTCCTGAATACTATAGAGAGAAAAGCCGGGATCACAGGTGGATACACCATATTCCACATGTCCCTGTTTCGGAGAATGATCCTTATGCGGATAATTCAAATCAAAAATATAACAATTCCGGATGCAAGATGGCCGGCCGGGATCTGGTCATCGGTTGGGATGGTTATATATATCCATGCTGTGGATTATTTTCCCTTCCGGGATTTTCAAGGTATGCATTGGGACATATCGGAGATCCGGGTCCTTTTGAAAACAAATATGCTAATTCAAACGAATTGTTTAGTCTGATCAGAGATGCCGGTCCGCAGGGGTTAATTGAAAAATTCGGATCAGAAGTGAGCAGTTCAGAGAAGTATGGGTTCAATAATCAATGCCATGCATGCCTGTCTCTGTTACGGAGATATGACAAACCCATTGGAATGTTTTTGTCAGGATAAATAATGTCAGGAGGTTATTCTCTCAATCTCAAGGTCGTTAAAATCGATCCGAATGTGATATTCTGAGTACTTTCCAAGATAAAAATTATTGCCTGTCCCTTTCTGAAGGGGAAAGAGTATTTCATCTTTCTTCAGATCGAAAATACAATCGACAACTATTCCTTCGTTATTCATAAAGTTTGATCTTGAAATACCGTATTTTTTACTGCCGATCGAAAATTTAATTATCTCACCTTCGACAGTTATAGGATATCTGCCCGGAAGTAAATTTTTATACAAAGTTAATCCTTAGTTTCAATTAAAGCGTCCTTAAAAAGGAAATACTTCACCTGAAAGGAAAAGTCAAGTATGAGGTGCGGGGTGGCCAAATGCGAGTGTAATGGTTGACTTTCGTTTCTATTATGGTAAAAGTTGTTAAAGATAAACGTAACAGAGGTCGATATGAAAAAAATCATTGTAATGGTAAAGCAGGTTCCCGATACGGCAAATGTCACCGGAGAGTCTATGAAAGAGGACGGTACTGTTAACAGGGCGGCACTGCCGGCAATATTTAATCCGGAAGATTTAAATGCACTTGAAATGGCCCTCGAGATAAAAAATCTGACCGGAGCAGAAGTGACAGTTATTACAATGGGGCCACCGAAAGCTGTTGATATTCTCAAACACTCATTGTATATGGGGGCGGACAAGGTATATTTAATATCTGATAGAAAATTTGCCGGTTCTGATACACTTGCAACCTCTTATGTGCTCTCGGAAGCTATTAAATTTCTCGGGAAATATGATCTTTACCTTGCAGGCCGTCAGGCAATAGATGGTGATACTGCCCAGGTTGGCCCTCAGGTTGCTGAAAAACTAGATCTCAACATTATTTCTTATGTACAAAATCTAATAGAGATCAGGGATGAACGGATCGTTGTTGAGAAGGACAGTGATGTTCAGACGGAAGTAATAAGTGGACGGATCCCTCTCCTTATGACCGTTACTTCAGATGCGAATGACCCGAGATATCCGAACTCTCTGAATATGCTTAAACATTTCAGGTCTGAGCTGCAAACTGATATTCCCGATGAGAATAAAAGCAGATATGAAAAGAACGGATGGGTAATTCCTGTTCTTACTATCGATGATCTTGGGATTGATCCTGATAAATGCGGACTTGGCGGAAGTCCCACAAAAGTTCATAAGATCAAAAGCATTGTTCTCAAAGGGGGAGATTTTACGTTGTTTGAGAATAATGCAGGTGGCGTGATGGGCCTGGTTAAAGAAATAGTAAAAGACTATTCGGGGGAAAACTAAATGAAGATCGCAATCTTTATAGAAAAAAATCCTGTTACAGGCAAACTTAGAGAGGTAACTGAGGAACTCAGTGCTAAAGCCTCGGCTCTGGTTGAGCCGTTTGGGGGAGAAGTGGTCGGAATGTTTGCCGGAGATGAACTGCCGGTCAATTGCACCGATCTTTTTTCGTCCGGCCTTAACAGGTTGATCACATTCAGGGAAAAACGCCTTAGGGATTCACATCCGATCGCGATCAAGAATGTTATTGAAAAAATGATCCTTTCAGAAGATCCGGATATAGTGTTGTTCGGTGCAACCAGCCTTGGAAGAGAAGTAGCTCCGCTTATCAGTTCATCACTGAAAGCCGGCCTGACTGCTGATTGCACTCACCTTTACATTGATGATTTTAAAGATAAGGGGAAAATTCTATATCAGGTGAGGCCTGCATTCGGAGGGAATATTCTTGCAACCATCATTTCACCCGATTCAAGGCCGGTAATGTCTACTGTAAGAGAAGGTGTTATGAAGGTCCCGGAAGAGATGACCAAAAATGAGATAAGATCTGAAGATTTTGAAATGAGCCTTCAGGATAACTGGTTCATAAATGATCTGTTAAAAATTCTTCCCAAAGATAAAAAAGTAAATTTCAACCGGTCAGATATAATTGTAGCAGGAGGCGCCGGCGTTGGCACTAAAGAGAATTTCAAGCTCCTTAGTGACCTGGCGGATATGCTTGGTGCGGAATTGGGCGGCAGCCGGGCTGCAGTTGACTCAGGGTATATAGATAAATCGCGGCAGATCGGACAGACGGGTGCTGTTGTCAGGCCTAAACTCTATATTGCATTCGGTATATCAGGTTCTATACAGCACAGAGCAGGTATGGATGAATCCTCAAAGATCATTGCCGTTAATTCCGATCCGAAAGCACCGATATTTGACATTTCACATTTTGGAATTGTAGAGGATATGAAAACTGTAATACCTGTAATGATGAGGTATCTGAAGGAGGACCTGAATGGGTAATTATTTTAATGAGAACCGTAAGTTTTTACTCAAATTCATAAATATCGATGAAGTAATTTCAGAGCTTGAGAATGGATTTAATGAGAATGGTCCGGAATCTCTGAATAATGTCGAAGAAGCATGGAAATGGTATGGTATGGTTCTTGATAATGTAGGGAAGATAGCATCAGATTTCATCTGGCCTAGAGCGGAATCTGTTGATAAGAACGGAGCCAGATTTAATGATGGTGATGTCGAGTGGGCAGATGGGACGAAGGAGAATATGAATATCCTGGCAGAAGCCGGCTTGATGGGAGGAACTCTTGAAAAAAAATACGGGGGGCTTAATCTTCCACTGGTGATAAACAATCTGATCATTGAAATGATCTCTCAGGCAGATGCATCACTTATGAACCTTTTCGGATTGCAGGATATTGCAGTAACCATACAAAAGTTTGGAACGGAAGAGCAGAAGGACAGAATTCTTCCAAAGTTTGCAACCGGGGAAGTTAGTGGTGCAATGTCGCTTACGGAGCCGGATTCCGGCAGCGATCTCCAAACCGTCAAACTCCGGGGTATTGAAAAAGACGGTAAGTGGTATCTGAATGGTGTTAAGCATTTTATTACGAATGGTTCTGCGGATGTTCATCTGGTTCTGGCCAGGACAGAGGAGGGGCAGAATGATGGAAGGGGCCTTTCTATGATGCTGTATGAGAAGGATGAGAATCTGATAGTACGCAGGATCGAGGAAAAGCTCGGGATCCATGGTTCCCCTACCTGTGAACTTCAATACAATATGGCGGAATGTGAACTGGTAGGCAAGAGACGGTTCGGCCTGATAAAATACATGATGAGTCTTTTGAATGGTGCAAGGCTTGCCACATCGGCTCAGGCTTTGGGTATTGCTCAGGCTGCTTTTGAAGAAGCGGTAAAATATTCCAATGAGAGGATTCAGTTCGGTAAGAAAATTGTTAATTTCCCGGCAGTTTATCAGATGCTGAACCGGATGGAGGTTGAGATCGAAACCTCCAGGCTATTATTATATAAAGCAGCTCTTGCTGTGGATGAGTATGAGATGTTCGAAAAGAGGGCGGCAAGAGGGGAAATTGCAAGGCCGGAGCTTAAAAAAGCAGCAACTTTATCTAATTTTCTTACTCCGTTGGGTAAGTTTGTTTGTACTGAACTTTCAAATAGCATTGCATATGATTCGCTTCAGATCCATGGTGGTGTAGGTTATATAAAGGATTTTCCCATCGAAAGATTATACCGGGATGCAAGGATCACAAATATTTATGAAGGGACAACTCAATTGCAGGTTGTTGCAGCAATAGGAGCAGTTACTTCCGGATTCTTTTTTAATTTAATGAGAGATACTCTTGACGTCAATATTTCCTCATTGAAAGGAGAGAAGGAGCAGATCCTCCGCTTTGTTATTGAAATGGAAGATATAACAAGCAGAGTTAAGGAGATTGACTCAAAGGAATTTCTTGATTTTGTTGCGAACTATTTAATTGAGATGGCGTCAGTTATTTATCGTCTTGCCCTCTATCTGCCTGTAGCTGAAAAATTTCCTGAAAAGAGAGAACTCTTCAAGTTCTTTCTGACTGACTCAAAGGGGAAGTCGGCATACTTCGTAAGCAGAATAACTGCTCTAATTGAAAATTACGGAAGTGAAATAGGGGTATTGAAAGATACTTTTCTGAAAAACTGAGCAGGTTTGCCCCTCCATCATTTAGACAAACAGAGTGAAACGTGATAATATAGGACAGAATTTTGGAATAATCCGAAGGGAAATAATAGGAGTATGAAATGGAATATATAGAGCTTGATCTTAATTTGAAAAATAAAGTTGCAGATCTTTCACTTGCCGAATGGGGAGAGAAAGAGATGGTCCTTGCTGAAGC
>DBOL01000103.1:0-5449 GCA_002299555.1 Candidatus Aminicenantes bacterium UBA647 | reverse complement strand
GTTACCGGAAGTCTTCATATGACAATTCAAACTGCAATGCTTATAGACACACTGCTTGAACTGGGCGCAGATGTCAGATGGGCTTCATGTAATATTTTTTCTACCCAGGATCATGCAGCAGCAGCTATTGCAGTACAAAGTGCTGCTGCCGTGTTTGCATGGAAGGGTGAAAATCTCGAAGAATACTGGTGGGCTCTTGAGCAGGCTCTTACCTGGCCTGACGGATCAGGACCGGACCTTATTGTTGATGATGGAGGAGATGCAACTGTTCTGATCCATAAAGGTGTGGAAGCTGAGAGTAATCCTGAAATGGTATCAAAGAATTATGATATTGAAGAAGAGCGGATTATGATGAACAGAATAAAAGAGGGATTAAAAAAAGATCCGAAATACTGGAGTAAACTTTCATCAGCTATCAAAGGGGTTTCCGAGGAAACAACCACAGGTGTTCATCGCCTTTATCAATTTGAGAATGAAGGGAAACTGCTTTTCCCTGCTATTAATGTAAATGACTCAGTTACAAAATCAAAATTTGACAATCTCTACGGATGCCGGGAATCACTCGTTGACGGGATCAAGAGAGCTACAGATATAATGCTTGCAGGAAAAAAAGTTCTTGTATGCGGCTATGGTGATGTTGGGAAAGGGAGTGCACAATCACTGGTTGGTTTTGGAGCCAAGGTTTTTGTTACAGAGATAGACCCGATATGTGCACTTCAGGCAGCAATGGAAGGGTTTGAAGTTTGCAAAGTTGAAGATGTGATCGATGATATAGATATAGTTGTAACTGCTACAGGAAATCTCAATGTTATTAACGGTAAACATATGGAAGAGATGAAGGAAGGAGCGATCTTATGTAATATAGGTCACTTTGATAACGAGATAGAAATGTCCTACCTGGAAAATTCTTCAGATTGTAAAAAAACCAATATTAAACCTCAGGTCGATAAATGGACACTCAGATCCGGAAGATCGATCATTGTACTTGCCGAAGGAAGGCTGGTTAATCTGGGTTGTGCGACAGGACATCCAAGTTTTGTAATGAGCACAAGCTTTACCAATCAATGCCTTGCTCAGATAGAATTGGTAAAGAATAAATATGAGAACAAAGTTTATACTCTTCCGAAAAAACTTGACGAAGAAGTTGCTCACCTCCATCTTGATAAACTCGGAGTGAAGCTGACCAGGATGACCCGGAAGCAATCTGACTATCTCCAGGTTCCCATCGAAGGACCTTTTAAACCTGATTACTACAGATATTAATTTTTATTTGAAGTGTTCGCTCTTGTGCTTGAGATAGTGCAATATATTCATAGCCTCAAGCGGGGTCATTTTTGCAATATCTATCTCTTTCAATTTATCTCTGATCTCATCCCAGACTTTCAATTCCTTATCGTCGGGAAATAGCGTTTTCTGTTTTTCGGGGAGTAGTTTTATCTTACCGGAGATCCTCTCTACGACCATTCTATCCAACTCTTTCTTCTCAAGGTTAAGCAAGATATCCTTGGCCCTTTCGATAACCGCGGGAGGTATCCCTGCGATCTTTGCAACGTGAATTCCAAAACTTTGATCTGTAGCTCCCGGAACTATCTTGTGCAGGAAAATCACATTGTCATCCCACTCCCTGACTGAAATATGATAATTCTTTACCCTTTCAAGTATATCGGATAATTCAGTAAGCTCATGATAGTGAGTTGCAAAGAGTGTTTTTGGTTTTTCTTTTACAGAGTGGAGGTATTCAATTACCGACCAGGCAATTGATAGCCCGTCGAAAGTGGAAGTTCCCCTCCCTATCTCATCCAATAGAATAAGTGATCTTTTGCTTAAATTGTTAAGGATCACAGATGTTTCGATCATTTCGACAAGGAATGTCGATTTACCCTCGATCAGTGAATCGGAAGCACCGATCCTTGTAAAAATTCTATCGCAGATACCAATAGATGCTTCTTCAGCCGGGATGAAATATCCTATCTGAGCGAGAATAATTATTAATGCATTCTGACGAAGGTAGGTTGATTTTCCACCCATATTAGGTCCGGTAATGACAAGGATCTGATCTGAACCGGAGTTCATATTTGTATCATTGGGGATGAAGCTGGTCTCAGTTTTTGACTCCAGGACCGGATGGCGTCCCTCCTTTATTATTATTTCATTGCTCTTGTTGATCCCCGGACGGATATAGTTTCTCCCCATTGCCAACTCTCCTCCAGCGGAGAGGACATCGAGAAGTGCGCATAAATTTGAATTTTTATTTAGTACCTCTGAATATTTACAGATCCTACCGATCACTTCTGAGAATAACTCTTTCTCAATCTTAATGATCTTTTCATCCGCTTTCAGTATCTTGTCCTCCATTTTCTTCAGCTCATCAGTTATAAATCTCTCGGAATTAACCAATGTCTGTTTCCGGATATAATTAGGCGGAACAAGTTTCAGATGAGTGTTTGTGACCTCGATAAAATAACCGAACACTCGGTTATATTTGATCTTCAGTGACGGGATACGGGTTGATTCTTTTTCCTCTCTCTCCATAGCGGAGATTATCTCTTTTGCGTCTCTGCTTATGGTTCTCAATTCATCAAGATCTCTGTTATATCCTTTTTTGATGAAATTTCCACCATTAATGTTATGAGCAGGATCGTCCGAGATCGAAAACTCTATTAGTTCGATCACTTCTTTCAGATTATCAAGGCTGTCTATCGTATTTCTCAGGATATGGGATCTTAGGCTTCCAGATTCTTTTTTTATCTCAGGGATGATTTTCAAAGATTCCTTAAGTGTCAGAAGATGGAGCGGGAGGGCAATGTTCAATGATATCTTAGTGTTGAGCTTGGCAAGGTCTCCTGATCTCTTTAACAACTTTCTCATCTCTGATCTAACTATCAGGTTTTGTGAGAATTCATCCACCCCGTTGAGTCTCTCTTCAATCCCTTTTTCATCTATAAGAGGATATGAGAGCCAGTCTTTCAATAATCTTCTTCCCATTGGGGTTATCGTAAGGTCAATTGAGTTTATCAGGCTCCCCTTTGAGGTGCCTGTCTGAAGATTCTTAAGAATTTCAAGATTCTTGAATGTCACCTGATCAAGGATCAAATATTCTTCAGATGGGACAAATTGCAGACTGGAAATATTAGTGAAATCTGATTTCCTGACCGATCTTATGTATTTAAGCAATACTCCTGCAGCTATGACAGCAGAATCATATCCGATAAGCCCCAATCCTTCCAGAGTTTCTATACCGAGTTGATTCTTTATTATGTTTTCACATTCAAAATAATTATATTCGAACTGATCAAATTTGTTGATCAGTATATTTGAGAATTCAGGGAATCTTTTCATTATGTTGTTCAGCTCATCTTCAAAATCATCCGGGATTACAATCTCCTGCGATGTTTTTTTGTAAAATTCGTTAAAGAATGAATCCATGTTTGAGAGTTCAAAACTTCTCACTTCAAAAGAGGAAACAGCAAGATCTATTGAGGCGATCGCGATGGTATTCTCGTCGCGGTATAATGAAACAACATAATTATTTATTTTTTCTTCCGGCAGGTCGATCTCAAGAGCAGTGGCAGGAGTGAGTATCTGGACAACATCTCTTTTAACCAGGCCGATTGCAAGTGATGGATCCTCGATCTGTTCACACACAGCCACTTTGAATCCTTTTTTTAAAAGTTTTGAGGCATAGTGGTCTTTGGCATGGTAAGGGATTCCGCAAAGAGGAACTGAATTGTCTTTCTTCTTATTTCTGGATGTAAGTACAACCTCCAGAATAGGAGCCGCGATCTTTGCATCCTCAAAGAACATTTCATAAAAATCTCCCATCCTGAAAAAAAGTATGGAGTCAGGGTAGTTCTTCTTTATCTCAAAGTATTGTTTCACCATAGGGGTGATCTTTCCGTTCTCCATTAGAAAATTATATCATATCGGACACCATCTTTTAATTGCTATATAATTCGCGTTTCTCAATTTAGAACATAATTTAAAATACTCCCGGCGGTTTTCTTACTTTGTCTATTTAATTATCTTTGGTTTTAAAAGAAGATGAGCTCTTACCCATGTCATTCCGAAGTTTCCGGTACATCCATTAGAGTTCTTAAAAGTCCCTTTCTTTACGGTCCACTTTCCAAGAACTTTGCATATAACTGCTTCAAATTTTGACCACTCTCCAGTTTTGGAAACTATTCCCTTGATAATACAGCAACCACCACTTCCAGCTGTTATTATTCCTTTCATTTTCATGGGTTCACTTGGGTTTGTCGGATCGATGGTTTTCTTCTTTAGCAGATCGTTTTTATAGTATTATTATAAAAGTACAACAATAATATCTCAACAAAAATTTATTCTACAGCTGATGTATTGATTGATTTTGATAGATTTACCAAATTGTATTATAATTTTTTTCAGGAGTTGGTTTACAGTTACTAATAACGGAGGTTTGTATAAATGAAAAAAATTTCTTTCATTATAATTTACCTTTTTCTGTCACATCTGGTGATCGCACATCTTTCGGAATTAACATTTGAATATATATCGGTTGAAAGTGGCTTATCAAATGGAACTGTGTATTCTATCATTCAGGATAAACAAGGTTTTTTATGGTTTGGTACCCCTGATGGATTAAACCGCTATGATGGATATAATTTTATTCACTACAAATATGATCCCGCTGATCCTGATTCAATTTCAAATAACAATGCAGGGAATCTTTACCTTGACAGATCCGGTAACATCTGGATAGGGACCTGGGGTGGAGGGCTGAATAAATTTGATACTGCTTCAGGAAAATTTAAAAGATTCATGCCGGATCCGGAAAATACTGGGAGTATCAGCGGTGACAGGGTCCAGACAGTATTTGAAGACAGTTCCGGCAATATATGGATCGGTACATATCAGAAAGGATTGAACAAGCTTACAACTGAAAATAGCACCAAAGATATTACAGGGAACAAATGGAAAACTTATCTTCACGATCCGGATGACCCTGATAGTTTAAGTAACAACAGAGTCTGGGGTATTCAAGAAGATGCATCGGGGAACATATGGGTCGCTACCAGTAACGGGCTTAATTTGTTAGATCAAAATTCGGGAAAATTCAGAAAATTCTATTATGATCCTGATAATAAATTCAGCTTAAGTAATAATCTTATAAGGACATTATTTAAATCTTCAAATGGAACATTATGGGTAGGAACACAAAATGGAATAAACCGCTTCGATTATAAGACAAAAAGATTTCATAGATATTTATATTATCCTGATAACAAAAACAAATTCAGCAAGAATACAATAATGTCAATTGCAGAAGACGAAAGGAATACTTTGTGGATAGGTACAGTTGAGGGGTTATATCATTTTGATCCTGAAAGAATTTTGCCAACACACTGTTTTTCACAGTCCGGCGTTGATGGAAGCCTAAGCCAGAATGAAGTCAGAACAGTTTTTGTTGATG
>DBOL01000013.1:29623-32853 GCA_002299555.1 Candidatus Aminicenantes bacterium UBA647 | reverse complement strand
GAAAAAGTAATAAAAATAGTTGACTACTCAGATATGATCAAGGGTGATCTTCTAAAGATCAGCGATGGTAATAAATACATTACAGAAAGGCTGAAACTTAAGTTCATTGCAGATACAGAATTAGTTAAAGAGCAGGATTCACTGATCCGGAATTACGAAAACAGCATAAAAGAAAAAAAGGCTGAAGAATTCAAACTCACTGATATTTATAAAGACGAGATCCTTGACAAAAAGATCGACGGACTCCTCATTATCCCCTCTAATATTGAAGATACAAGACAGATATATTTCTGTGCTCAAAACATTTCAGACTTTGAGCTCAACAGGTTTATCAATAATTCAGTCAAGAAAGTCCTGTCAACAAAAATTCTTAAAGAGAAAATTGAAGACCCGGGAATAGTTGATCTAGTTGAAAAAGCAACTGCGGATATTAAGCCAGATCTTTTTATAATTAAAGAAGATGGAGCAACCAAATCATCTTCAGGAACTGCATATATGATGTCAATTTTTATGTTAACAATCCTATTTTCTGTCCTTATGGGTTATGGCCAGTTAATAATGAGAGGGGTTATTGAAGAGAAAAACAATAGGATTGTAGAGGTTCTTATCTCATCTACCAATACACAAAGTTTGTTTTACGGGAAAATAATCGGGATCGGTCTTGCCGGGCTTACCCAGGTGGGTATCTGGATGGTTATGGGCTGGTTATTGATGGGAAAATTCTCCTTGGGGATCGACAAATCTGTTTTGAATTTTCTCAGCCTTGAGATCGGAATTTATTTTGTTATTTTCTTCATTATCGGATATTTCATGTACTCAATCCTTTTTTCGATCGTAGGAGCTTCCGTCAACACTGATCAGGAAGCACAACAATATGCAGCTCCGATCACATATCTGCTTATTATTCCTTTCATGATAGGGATAATGGTAACTCAGAACCCTAACACTCCCCTTGTCGTAGGAACATCTCTTTTCCCCCTCTTCACACCAACTCTGATGTTCATGAGAATCAGTGTTGCAACTCCGGCATTCTCTCAGATACTTTTGTCAATTTTCACCAGCATCGGATTTACTATTCTTCTGGCATGGTTCGGTGCAAAGATATTCAGAGTAGGTATTCTTATGTATGGGAAAAAACCATCCATAAAAGAGATAATAAAATGGATCAGGTATAAATAATCCTGTTAATCTGCTCCATTTTCCACTAATTTAAAAGGTACCTGTCCCCTTTTGAAATTTCAACAATTATTCCACATCTTTATCCATTATCCGTATTAATTAGTATAAACCTCCTTTAGGTTTAGTATGGCTTTTTGTTTTCACTGCCGGTTTTTGAAATCGGGGTGGGGTTCGTGTGCCGGCCCGCACACAAATCCTCCAGATTCCCCTCCCTGATTTCAGTCCGGTTATAATCCGTAAGTATCAGTGATGAAATTCCGGATATCTTCCCTTCGGATGAAAGACTCAAATGCATTGTTGAATTGATGATCATCATCAATATAAACAATATTATCAAATTCTTTTTCTACTTCTCTCTTGTTGATAACATTATCCTGATTTGCGATAACCGGCAAAAACAGAGAATCTTCGTCAATGTTTTCTCTTATCCTGTTTTCCATTGAGATCAGTATATCTACATCCTCTTGAGAAAAATGAAACTCATTTCCCGTCTTAAAATTAGTTAGTTCCATTCCCACATATTTTTTCATATGCTTTGAAGGATTCATGACAGGATTGATAAGGATTGCCCGTAGTTTATATATTGCTGCAAGATAACGCGCATAGAAACCCCCGAGGGATGTCCCTACCAGGCATATGATCCCCTCCTCATTCATCTCACCCTTCTCCATAAATAAATTCAACTCCAACTCAGCTTCCACAACAGAATCACTAAATGAGGGTGACATTATGTTAAAACCTTTGCGGTATCTTCTCTTTAAAGCCTCATATTTCCCGCCCCTGCCGGCGGACATAAACCCGTGGATATATACTATATTTATCATTTAATAATTGTAGTGGAACTCAACAATGTTTTCCCGCACTATAAACCAAATCAGTCAACCATATCCCTTAAGCAAGTAGGATTAAAAACCAAAGCCTATTGTACCACCATAAATAGCAGGCTTAAATAATTCATCAAAAGGGATAATCATATAAACACGCAATTTTATTCCGATCAGTTTTAATCCACCATGAACCTTTAGGGAAAACTTGTTTGCCCAGAAATCATCTCCCAATTCAAAAAACTTGGTGAGACCGGCCCCCACGAAAAAGTTTGCCAACCTGAAATTGATCGTTAATGCAGGCTCCAGAAGTATAAAATCAAAATCAAACTCATTGATAATTATGTTCAGCTCCGGACTAAGCATCATCATCTCTCCAAATTTAAAATCTGCATTAATTCCTGCAGACCAAAGAAGAGGGCTGAAGCTCATAGAGTCATCAGTAATTACTCCTCCCTGAAAATATATATCGAGAGGGCCTATGGCTGAAGCCCGGCCCGGAATAATGGCTATAATTAATACAATTAATGATAAAACAATTAGATTCCTTTTTTTCATAAAACTCTCCTGAGTTAATTATATATAAAAAAAGGAAAATATCTCAAATAAAAACTCTAATTAAAATCTATGCAAATAAATCCCCAGAGCCAAATTTATTTTGGCAGGTCTATTGTATACTTGGCAACGCGGAATTCGTCATCATCATTTTCAAAGAAAGTAAATTTTCTCAATATTATTTTTCAATACGTATTAATTGTATATTTGTATTTCCGGAGGAACTTAAATGGGAGAAATACTTGTTGATGTGTTCACGGGCAAAGGTAAGTATATTGACAATTTCTATATGAAAATTCCCTCTTGAATATTAGTATGTCTTGATCTTGCCTTTCGACCTTTTCTTCTTGGGGAAGGGCCTTTTACTTGATTTCTCTTTTTTTCTGCCACCACCGGATGCTTCAGCTTTATCCACATATACCTTCACTCCGTGAAGTTCAGCCTTGTCTAAATTCTTTGTCATAATATCAGAAGAATTTATATCAACTTCAAAAAATGAGAAAGTGCTCATAATCTCTATTTTTCCTATCTCAATATCCTTAGTCCCGGTCATATCATTGATCATTCCGATAATGTGGGGAGGTTCGACCTTATCTTTCCTGCCTGACTTCACAAAGAATCTTGCTACATCTCCTTTGTTCAGCTTTGGACCTCTTTCTCTTTCTGTTCCCC
>DBOL01000013.1:0-29288 GCA_002299555.1 Candidatus Aminicenantes bacterium UBA647 | reverse complement strand
TTCTGTTCCCCTTTCTCCTCTTCCTCTTTCTTTTTTCCCTTTTCTCCCCGTATCAATATTAAGATCGGGAGAATCTTTGTAATATTCCAAAAAACGATTGAATTCAAGAGAGACAAATTGTTTTATGACCTGCTCTTTAGTCAGCCAGTCCAGTTTTTTATAGATCACTTCCAGATAAGGATCGATCTCTGTTTCAGCAACATCCACCTTTTCCATCCGGTCTATCATGCTGAAGAGTTGCTTCTTACATATCTCTTGTCCATCCGGAACTTTTTTATACTCAAATTTTTTCCTGATAAGATTCTCTACCTGCTTGATCCTGTGTTTCTCCTTTTTATGCATTATCGCAATTGAAACACCCTTTTTTCCGGCTCTCCCGGTTCTCCCGCTTCTATGCGTATAAGCCTGCAATTCGTCCGGAAAATTATAGTTAATAATGTGTGTCAGATCATCAACATCCAGTCCACGGGCAGCAACATCTGTAGCAACAAGTATCTGAAGGTTCTTTGACCTGAACTTATGCATTACATAATCTCTCTGTCCCTGGGAAAGGTCACCATGAAGAGAATCTGCATTATAACCATCAACAATAAGCTTTTCAGCTATATCCTTTGTATCTGACCGTGTTCTGCAGAAAACTATCCCGTAAATATCAGGATTAATATCAACAATCCTTTTAAGAGCAGGATATTTATTACTTGCCTGGACCATATAGTATTGATGAGTAACATTTTCGGCTCCCGCATTCCGGTTTCCGACCTGGATCTCAATAGCATTACTCATATAATTTGAAGCAATTCTTGAAACTTCTCTTGGCATTGTTGCTGAAAAGAGATAAGTATTTTTTTGTACTGGAGTTTTCTCCAGTATTGCATTCAGCTCTTCTTTAAAACCCATATTCAGCATCTCATCCGCTTCATCCAGTACAACAGATTTGATCTTTGACAGATCAATTCTTTTTCTCTCGATCATGTCAAGAAGCCTTCCCGGTGTCGCGACAATCATCTGAGGCTTTTTACGCAACTCCCTCAATTGCCCTTCGATACTTGCACCGCCATAAACTGCAACAACACGAAAGTCCTTAATATATTTTGAATAGCTCTTGATATCATTTGTGATCTGAATACAAAGCTCACGCGTTGGACTTAACACAACAGCCTGAACGTTTTTATTGTTAGTATCTGTTTTCGATATCAGAGGAAGGCCGAATGCAGCTGTTTTACCTGTTCCGGTTTGGGCCAACCCAACCATATCTGTATCTTTTTCCAGCAATATCGGGATTACTTTTTCCTGTATAGGCATGGGCTTTTCAAACCCAATCTCTTTGATACCTTCAATCAACCGGGGATCCAACCCCATATTTTCAAAACCTTCTAAAGCCATTTCTTCTCCTCTTTTAATAGTTGAACCTTCTCATCTGAATATCCAGACAAAAAAAGAAATAATCCCGGAATTAATGTGAACCTGATATGAAAGTTATTTCTCCAAATCTAATTTGATGTGGGTGTTTTTTATTTCGATATATATCACTATTAAACGGTATTATATCATATGTCAAGGTAATCTCCTATTTGCTGGGAATAGTCCTGCAAAGCTTCAGCAAAGCAGAAAGTGGACACGTTAGTCACCAGTCCTATATAGATTGTGAGACGCCTTTATAAATATTGAAATTTTATTTTTTATGTGATATCAATATTTCAGAGGAAGATCAGTGATTTATTATCGCTCTGGATATTTCCTGGCATTAGGGAAGAGAGTGGGGAAATATTTCAGCTTCTTGCAGTCCACGCTGCATGCCCTGATTAATTTGAAAAAATTAATTTAGGAGCTCAATCATGCGGAAAATATTCACAATCGAAGATGTTAAAAAGGAAGTTGAGAAAGCTGAGAAAAAGATCAGAGTTCATATTAGAAAAACATATTTAGAGCATTCCCATTATTTCAGTAAGATCAGCGACGCCAACATTTTTCTGAAACTTGAAAATACTCAGATAACAGGCTCCTTTAAACTAAGGGGAGCTTTAAACAGCATTCTTTCACTTTCTGATGAAGAAAAGAGTAAAGGTATTATAACCGCTTCAACAGGTAATCACGGGGCTGCAGTCAGTTATGCAATGAAAAAACTCGGCTTAAAGGGAAAGATATATGTTCCGGAAAATATTAGTGCTGCAAAACTTGAAGTATTACAGGCTTATAATACAGATATTTTCTTCTATGGCACAGACAATGCCATAACTGAGGCCAATGCCAGAAAGACTGCGGAGAGTGAAGGGAGCTTTTACATATCTCCTTACAATGACCCGAAGGTTATCGGAGGACAGGGAACAATTGGAATTGAGATAATTGATCAGCTCAATAATATTGATGCTGTATTTGTCCCTGTCGGTGGCGGCGGTTTGATAGCAGGTATTGCCGGATATTTAAAATCTGTTTTACCTGAGATCAAGATTATTGGATGTCAACCTGAAAATTCACATGTAATGTTTGATTCTGTAAAAGCGGGCAAAATTCTTGAAATTGACTGCCCGCCTTCAATTTCTGACGGAACTGCCGGGGGAGTTGAAGAGGGCTCAATAACATTTGATATATGCAGAGATTGTATTGATGAATTTGTGCTGGTAAGCGAAGAGGAAATTGAAAATGCATTAAAGCTGGTCCTTCAGAAATCCCATATGATGGTCGAAGGCGCTGCAGCCCTTTCGGTTGCATCATTTCTAAAGGTCCGCAATAAGTATAAAAATAAAAATATTGTGTTGATTCTGAGCGGGAACAAGCTTGGATTTGAAATGTTGAGAAAAATCGTTTCAGGAGGGAAATAAAATGAAACCGTTGATCTTTGATCTTGATCAGATAAAAGATTCTTTAAAAAATTTGGATCCTATTAAATCAATTGAAGAAGGTTTTATCGCATATTCTGAAGGCAGAACTGTAATTCCCCCGGTCGGAGAATTGTTATTCAATGATCCCCCCGGAGATGCTCACATTAAGTATGGTTATATAAAAGGAGATAAGTATTATGTGATAAAAATCGCATCCGGATTCTATGAAAATGTAAAACATGGGATCCCGCCCGGAGACGGTCTTATGCTGCTCTTTTTGCAGAGAACCGGACAATTAACCGGGATGCTTCTGGATGAAGGGTATTTAACAAATGTCCGTACTGCTGCTGCAGGTGCAATCGCTGCAAAATATATGGCACCAGGCAAAATTAATCGCATAGGGGTTTTCGGTACCGGAGTGCAGGGACAAATGCAGGTCCAATATTTAACAAAGATCACTCCATGCAGACATATTATGATATGGGGCCAGGATATGGACGAATGTAGTCAATACAAAGAAAAAATGGAAAACCTGGGTTATTCAGTAAACCCGACTCTGGACCCGGAAGAAATAGCAGAGAATTGTAATTTAATAATAACTGCTACTCCGTCAACTAAGCCGCTGTTGAAATCAGAGAATATCAGGCCCGGGACCCATATTACTGCAATGGGGTCAGACACTCCGGAAAAAAATGAGTTAGATCCGTTAATCCTGGGGAAAGCAGACCTGATCGCAGGAGACAGCCTGGAACAATGCAGGACAAGGGGAGAGATTTTTAAGGCCGTATCAACGGGAGTAATATCAATGAAACAACCGGTTGAACTCGGCAATATTGTTTCCGGGACAATACCCGGACGACTATCGGATGATCAGACAACTGTAGCAGACCTGACCGGTGTTGCCATTCAGGATATTCAAATATCAGTTGCGGTATTTAATGATCTGATCTCAAAGGACAGAGGAGAGGTACAATGAAAATAGAAGTTTTTGAACTTGAGAGGATCCAATCACTTTATGAGAATGTAGTTGAATACAACCTGACCGAGAGCGGGCTTCACCCGTTTACACTCAGAGAGTTGTTAAGCGAAGAAGAGATAAATTCACTGTTAGATGTGAGACTGGGATATGGGCAGACCAATGGCGCTCCGGATCTGAGAGATGCGATCAGTAAATTATATATCGGAGCTGGAAGAGACAATATTCTGGTAACCAACGGATCTGCAGAAGCCAATTTCATCAATATCTGGAGCAATCTGGAATCAGGAGATGAACTGGTACTGATGCTCCCCAACTATATGCAGATATGGGGACTTGCGCGGTCGATGGGAGTTAATGTAAAGCCGTTTCACCTGAAAGAGGAATTGAACTGGGCACCGGACATGGATGAATTAAGATCACTCATCACCTCCGACACCAAAATGATCTCCCTGTGCAATCCAAACAATCCGACCGGCGCAACCTTGAACCCTGATAACATGGAAGAGATCGTCTCCTTGGCGAAAAAATCCGACGCCTGGATATATTGTGATGAAATTTACAGGGGGGCGGAATTGGAAGGGGATGAAATCCCCAGTTTTTACGGGATGTACGATAAGGTCATTGTAGACGGAGGCCTTTCGAAAGCATACGGGTTACCCGGACTCCGGATGGGGTGGATGACCGGCCCGGAGGATATGATTGAAAAGGCATGGTCATATAACGATTATCTGACGATCAGCACCGGTATATTGAGCCAGGCCATTACCTCAAAGATACTTCAGCCGGAAATGAGAGGAAGGATCCTGGAAAGAAACAGGGGGATGCTGAAAGAAAACATCAAGGCTGTGATGGAATGGGTGGAAACGCACAGGGATAATTTCAGCATGATCCCTCCGAAAGCCGGCGGGATGGCATTTATCAAATATAACATGGACATCAATTCCAGAGAACTTGCTGACCGGCTGAGAACTGAGAAGAGTGTATTTATTATGGACGGAGACTGCTTCGGAATGGATCACTATTTCCGTCTCGGCTTTGGGGCAGAAAAAGAATACCTACTGGCCGGATTAACCAGAATAGATGAGTTTTTAAAAGAAATTGTATAAGTAACGTTGGGGAGGATTTATAATCTCATATGTTCTTAACCGGGTTGAGGAAGTGCTGGAATTCGATCATCCTCCCTTCCGGATCTCTGGCAAAAAAGTGATAGATCTTATATTTTAAATTTTCGGCCGGTTTTTCCAGTGCGGATTTCTTGAATTTCTCATATTTAAGATCAACCTCTTCTTTTGTGTCATAGAAAAATGTGATCAACGCATCCATATCAGCTTTATCTCTCTGACAGAATCCGAAAAGCATATTCCCCGCTTTCAGGATGACACATCCCCCCTGCTCCATCCATATTTCGCAACCAACCTCGTCAGTGTAGAATGATTTAAGATCTTCCATCATCTGAGTTTTAAAAAAAATGATCCCTTTCACTTTTTTATCTGCAGCCATGTCAATCCCCCCTGATAAAATCATTGGCAAAATTAAGAGCAGCAATAATAGACTTTTTTTAGTATACATGAAATAATTTTAGATAAGGCCCGAGTGAAATTCAAGAATTATAAAAACTTTATTAACCTTTTTGTAGTCTAAATAATATTAAACTATAGGAGAAGATCATGAGAAGAAAATATTTTATTCTAATATTAACTGCAATTATTCACTTCAACTTTTTTATGAACGCAGAAATAATAAATAATTCAGAGTTCCCGGCCGGCATTTCCGGTAAAAAGCCAGGAAGATCGTTACAACTGACTGAGGTTCAGAGAATTACAGATTATGAAGATAACTTTGTTTTTAAGAGAATAAGAGGGATTAAAGTTGCAGAGGACGGATCAATATTTATAAGGGGCAACATTCAGATACTGAAATTCACACCTGAAGGGAAATATGTAAAGAACTTCATAAAAAGAGGGGAAGGGCCCGGGGAAATAAAATACTTATCAGACTTCATCTTATCAAAAGATAATATTCTCATCGGATCCATTCTTCCTGTAAAATTGATCAATTTTTCACAAAGCGGGGCTCTGAAAAGCGAATTTACCATTCAGGGACTCAGCACATTTGCATCATTGTTTGAACATCACAAGGGAAGATCATATTTTGTTTCTGGCGATCTGGCGTTAAGCAAACAGAAGACAGGAGTTATCCGAAGAGAAAATGATCTCAGCTACATTGATCAGTCCGGCAAAGTTATTAAAATGAACCTCTCGTTTGATACTAAAGATCTCATGATCAAGAAATCTTCAAAGAACGGAATTATGGTAAATATTGATGAACTTACCCGCTTCCTGAGAGTATCTGATAAAAACAAATACTTATATGTTTCACACAAAGAAAGATATCATATCAACCAGGTAGACCTGGATACCGGGAAGATAGTTCGTGAATTCACTAGAAATTATAAACCAGTCACTTTTGAGAAAATTAAGTATACAAAAAAAGAAGATATCGAACTTTACAAACTTTATGACCGGAAATATTATAACGATATTTACAAACTCACCACATATAAAAACAATCTTCTGATCTTCACATCAATTATGAACAAAAAAGGGGAAATTCTTATAGATGTATTTAATGACAATGGGAAATATATTGATAATTTTTTCGTTAAGATTCCAGGAGTTAAACGGCCGGATGATCTGATACGAAAACCCGTTTTATTTCACCACGGATACATGTGGACAACCGGCACAGATGAAGATGATGCGCCATATATTCTGAAGTACAAAATAAATAATTTATAGAACTTTAACTTTCGAATTGCCTTTTTTGTTAATTAAATATAAATTAGATTATATAAAGGGGGAAAATATGAGAAGCATGAAGAGTTTTTATATTGTAATGTGTGTTTTCGGGCTGATTCTTCCATGGTATCAATTGATCATGTGGATCAGTGAGAACGGATTAAATTTTTATAGTTTTGTCGATGAGATCTTTCTAAACAGGATAACGCTTGCAGGCTGGACTGACCTGATGCTAACGGCGATCATTATTGTTGCTTTCATACTTTATGACAGGATAAGGTCGGGAGTAAAATACTTTTATATACCAATCATTTGTACATTTTTTATAGGAGCATCTTTCGGCCTTCCTCTTTACCTGTATATGAGAGAAAGAAGATTAAATGAATAAACGCCTTTCAGGCAGGTTGCCGGAGTGATTTCCCGGCAACCTGTAACTTCTAATTTTAAGTATTTTTTTTCTTCTCTTTTTTCCCGGTTATCTTAAGATCACCCATTTTGGTTTTTACAACACCTTTGAACTCTTCACCTTTTATGTCAACATCACCTTTCATCTCCATTATCTGGCCGCCCATCTTGGTCATGTCAAGAACAGCATTGAACATAAGTTTTTTGCCGTCATAAAAAATATTCGAGAGTTCAGCATTTCCGAATTGCATTGACATTTTACCACTGACCTTCCCTGCTACTTCTTTAAAAGTAAGATTTAAAGAAAACCCTCTTTCAGAATCTACCAACCAGTTACCAAGAAGATTTTTTATCTGCTCCGGTGATGCAGTGATACCTGCTTTTCCTCCGGACTCTTCTTTCTTGTCGATCTCTTCTGCATCAAGCACGAACATCCCTCTTCCGTGGGTTGCAATGATGATCATATTATCCCTTGGGTGATATACAAGGTCATGGACGTATGCAAAAGGCATATCTCCCAGAACTTCCCATTTCTTTCCACCATCATTACTTATATAAACACCTGCATCAGTACCAAGGTAAAGTCTTTTTTTATTCTTTGGGTCCTCTCTTATCACATTCACGGGGCCTACAGGTATATTGCCGGAAATATCGGTCCATGTTCTTCCATAATTCTCGGATTTCCATACATAGACCTGGAAGTCATCATCCCTTCTTCCTGTCTGGGTCATATACACTGTTCCAATGTCATATTTGGATGCAACAAGCCTTGAGACCCATCTTCCCGGAACCTGACCATTTCTTATCATTGTCCAGTTCTTTCCTCCGTTCATTGTTCTCCAGATCCTGCCGTCATCTGTTCCGGCATAGATAAGACCGAACCGTCTCGGAGATTCATCAAGAGCTGAAATTGTCTGATAATTTATATCCCCCATCTTTTTCGGATTATTGTAAGTGAGATCATTGCTGATCTTTTCCCATGTGTTCCCTCTATCCCTCGACATCATCACATATTGCATCCCGTGATAAATAATATCCGGATTGTGTGGTGAAATTATTGTCGGTGCGACCCATTGTCCCCTCAATCTCGTTTCCCGGGGAAGTTTTTCCGGAAGGAGCATAGTTTCGTCAATCTCTCCTTTTTTTAGCCTTGCAAGAGCTCCGTAAAAAACACTGGCATAAACAGTAGTATCTCTGGTATCTATAGCATGGGAGCTCCCTTCTGCGCCAACAGTGTGCTTGAATTCAACCGGTTGAATATACTTCCTGCTCGTTGAAATATCCACAGGGCCGTAGAAACTGTGGTGATCCTGTATTGATCCATAAATATTAAAGGGCTCCTGCATATCGAATGCAACATTGTAGAATTGGGCAAGAGGAAGTTCTATCAGTGGGATTTTCCAGTTCTTCCCGCGGTCATATGTAATTGCAAGACCTCCATCCTGGACATTAAGAATATAGTCAGAATTGTTCGGATCTATCCATAGTCCGTGATGGTCAAGATGCATTCCTCTAAGCACTCTAAATGTCTTCCCTCCATCATCCGAAACATTAAGGAAAAGCCCCATTGTATAAATCCTGTTCTCATTCAGGGGATCAACTCGTATCTGTCCGAAAACCCATCCATAAGTTGCAGAATGATTTTCCATATATTTTTTTGTTTTTTCTGTCTTACCGCTGACAAGTGTCCAATTCTCACCGCCATCGTTTGTCCTGTAAACCGTTGCCCCTCTTATCACATCATTTTTCTGGCGGCCATAAGAGTCTTTATCACCCGGTTTTGCTCTTTTTGCAATTCCATAATTATCAACATAAGCATACAATACTTTCGGATTTGAAGCGGCAATATCGATTCCGGTTCTTCCTATCTCGTGAGCAACAGGGAGTCCGTTATTTTTCTTTGCCCAGGTTTCCCCTCCATCTGTAGATTTCCAAACTCCATTATTTTTATGGTTTTTATAAGTCCTCGGGTCATTCCACTTCAGTCTTTTCCTCTCCCATGTTGTGCAATAAACGGTGTCCGGGTTTTTCGGATCAAGGACCAGATCATTAACTCCGGTATTATTATCAATGAACAAAACCTTATCCCAGGTCTTTCCCCCATCTGTTGTTTTAAAAAGGCCCCTCTCGGAGTTTGATGTCCACTCATGCCCAGTTGCTGCCACATAAACAATATCACTATTGTTCGGATGGACTCTGATACGTGGAATGGTATGGGTCTTCTCAAGTCCCATATTCTTCCAGGTTTTTCCTCCATCCGTTGTTTTGAAAATTCCACAGCCCGCGTTCGAGCTCCTGAAAATATTTGCTTCTCCGGTGCCAACCCAGACAACGTCGGGATTCTTAGGATCGATAGCTATATCACCGATCGATGCAGTAGGCATATCATCAAAAACAGGTTCGAATGTTGTCCCTTCATTTGTTGATTTCCATACTCCGCCTGTTGCTGCCCCAACCCATATCGTATACTGTTTTCCTCTGGGTGAAATAGCCTCGACATCTGTACATCTGCCGCTAATATTGGTCGGGCCTACATATTGCCATTTTATTCTCGTGTATTGAGATGTTGATTTAAGAGCAGTATGTTTTTTGAACATATCCACCCTCGCCTTCCCGCTAAGGACAGGCTCCTTTATCTTTGAATCCGCTGGAAATACAAATGTAAAAGTTAATAGAACAATTAATACAACCATGAATTTTAGTTTTGATCTCATTTTGCCTCCTTGCAATTTTAATTTGAGATTTTTATTAAATAATATTTAATCATTTTTATGCAATAGAAACTACATTTCGCCCGGAAACCTTTATAAGAAAACTAACACTCTTATAATACAGAAAGTATATTTTTTTTCAATCTGAAATTTCGATATTTTTAAATAATTTTGACGCCCCGGCCCCGCAGCTGATTATGGTCCTCATTGCAGTTTCGACAGTAACATCCAGTTTGATCACATCCTCTTTTTTCAAATGGCAGAGAAGACCGGTAGTAGGATTCAGAGCAGAAGGGAAGAAGACTGTCATCCTCCCGTCCATATGCTCATCTGCAACAAAACCAGTCATCAGGGTATCACTACCAAAAATCCTCCCAAGAACAACACAGGAAAAGGGCCTCTTATCCTGACCTATCAGCTGCTTCAATGTTTCTTTAAAGAGTGAATATCCGGGGGCTACTTTTAGAATATGTTTTTCCAGCCGGCATAATATATACCTGCCCAGCCTTGTTTTAACAAAAAGGCCTATCAGAAAAAAGGTAAGGATTATTATTGATATTGCCAGTACATCTCCCACTATTCTTTGCGTATCAGTTTGTGCAACAATTATTTTTGTTATAGGTTCAATAAACCCTGAAACAATATTGAATATCCACCTGATAAGAAAAAATGTCAGTGCTATCGGAAGAACAACAAGGAGGCCACCCATAAGAGTTGTCCTTAAAAAATCCCCTAATCTTTTCATCTCACACCTCCGGTATTAATAATAGTACAATAATCTTGAAGAACCCTTTATACAACATATCCTATCTTTTATTATATGATCAGGGATCTGATTGGAAGGTTAAAGCAAAACCTGAAAAAATAAATTTTACTCTTCTTTTTTCTTTTCATGTCTGTAAAAATTGAGAGTTTTTTGACCTATACTGTGTTCTCTGTACAGATCAAAATATTTTGCATTAAATTTAAGCAATGAGGGCCGCTCAAGCACAATTATCCCATCGTCAGCAAGCACATCACGTTTATACAAGATCTTTACCGGATTGGCATATTCAAGAAGTTTGTATGGAGGGTCAAGAAATACAATATCAAACTTAAATCCTTCGTTTGCAAGCTGAATAATACTTCTGTTGTAGTCGCCTTTTATGATCCGGTAATGATCTGATGGTATCCCAATCCTTTCTATATTTTCCTTAAGAAGTTTTATCGAATCCGGGAGGATGTCAATAAATACAACATATTCCGCACCTCTGGACAATGCTTCAATACCAATATTTCCACTACCTCCAAATCCATCCAGAAATATCTTCTCCCTGATCTTGTCCTGAATAATATCAAAAAAGGAGAGTTTAACTTTTGCGGTCGTGGGACGCACATCCGGAGTATCGGCAGATTTCAATTTTCTCCCTTTATATATCCCTGAAAATATCCTCAGCATGTTCTCAGAATACTATTAATCTGCTTACGGGTCAATCTTGTATGTAAAAGGTATGTAAAAGGGGACAGGTACCTTTAATTTAGAATTTGTAATTTAAAATTAA
Source organism: Candidatus Aminicenantes bacterium UBA647 (assembly GCA_002299555.1). GTDB lineage: Bacteria > Acidobacteriota > Aminicenantia > UBA2199 > UBA2199 > UBA647. Next base: position 18,035 of record DBOL01000013.1, on the reverse strand, counting down.
TTCGGGGGTGTTATAATCTTTCCGGAGGGGGTGATTTGACTTTTATCAATTACAGGGCATCGGCAGGGTCCGGGAAAACATATCAGCTTGTTCTTGAATATCTAGCTCTGGCATTAAAGAACGGGAAAAAAGATAACTTCAAACACATCCTTGCAATAACATTCACAAATAAAGCAGCGTCTGAAATGAAAGAGAGAATACTCTCCTCCCTGAAGGCTCTTTCAAAAGGGGAGAACCCGGAACTAAAAAAGAACCTTCTCAAAAAGAACAAATCTCTGAGTAATATTGAACAGCAAGCGGGGAAAGTTCTGAAAAAAATACTTCACAACTATTCAAACTTCGCCGTTACGACCATCGACAGTTTTATAAACCGTCTTGTCAGGTCATTTACTTATGAGACAGATATCCCCGCAGGATTCGATGTTGAATTGAACCTGAACAGGATGAATAATTTTATTACAGGTAACATTTTTTCAGATATCGGCACCGACCCAGACACAACCAGGATCATCCTGGAATTTGTCTTCAACAAGATCAGCAGAGGGGAATCCTGGAATGTTGAGACCAATATCACAACCATGTTGTCCGAGATAAATAAAGAAAAAAAAGAGAAACAATTGGACATGCTTTCAGAGATGGACCCAAAAACATTTCTGGATATAGCTGAAAAACTGTATAAAACATTCTCAGAGTTTATGGAAGAGATGATATCCCTTGCAATAGAGGGGGCAAATATAATCAAATCTTCCGGTGTCCCCCTTTACGAGTACTCAGGTAAAGGAACAGGGGCTGCAGCACAATTGATCAAAATATCTCAATTAAACAAGTACCAATTTAAAAAGTTCAGCAAAATGCCGGACACAAATTTTCGTAAAGGTTCATGGACAACAAAAACCATGGACAAAGATATTAAGAATAAAATTGAGAACGTCTCAGAAGAATTAAACAAAATACATAGCCGGATAATCACCCTTAAAGATGAAAAATTTAAAACAGTGTTCACTTTACATTATATATTTGAGAATATTTACATCCTCGGACTTATTGGGAGGATCCGGTGGTATCTAAACGAGTACAAGTCTGAATACAACGTGGTTCCGATCTACGATCTGACCAGAAATGTTTACCGGATAATCAAGGAAGGGGATATCCCTTTCATCTACTATATACTTGGAGACAGTTTTGAAAATATTATGATTGACGAGTTTCAGGATACTTCGCAAATGCAGTGGGACAGCCTCTTTCCGCTCATTGAGAACAGTATCTCGGAAGAGAAGACCAGTCTTGGGGTCGGGGATGTGAAACAATCTATCTACAGATGGAGGGGTGGAGAGACAGATATCATGGATAGAGATATCCACGAGCAATTCAAGCCCTGGGGAGGAATTGACGTTCAGAACCTCCCCGACAATTTCAGGAGCAGAAAGAATATTGTTGAGTTCAATAACAGGCTGTTCAGATCTGTAGAGAAGCATGAAGGGGCCAATAAGTTTCTCTCAAGAATTTACTCGAAACCTGTTCAAAATTGCAAAGGGGGAGATGGAGGATTTGTATCCCTCAGGTTTATTGATCCTAAAGATGAGGAAAGAACCATAGCAGAAATGGTTAAGGAAATTGTGGAGCAGTGTATAGATGAAGGATTTTCACTTTCAGATATCGCAGTCCTCACCAGAAAAAAAATGCAGGGAAGGGAGATCGCAAACCATCTGATCTCCTCCGGGATAAGCATTGTCACTCCTGAACTTCTTATCCTTCACAATAATCCGGTTGCGCTCTTCTTGATTGCTCTTCTGAAATTCACAGGAGACAACACCTTAAAGCCTGTTCTTGCCGATATATTATTCTTTATACAAAAATATTTTAAAGATAATAAATGGGATGAACATTTCACAGAGTTATATTTTACCGGTAGCAATAGCATATCTCTCCCTGATTGTGTCAAGCAATTCAATGAGCTGGGAAACTTTCTCCTCCGACTTCCACTCTATGAAGCAACAGAAGAACTGATCAGGATATTTGACCTGAAGAGTTCTCTTAAATACTCTTCCTCCGGCTATCTGACAGCTTTCCTCGATATGGTAAAGGACTATTCCATAAAAGAGGGTGGCGGGATCTCCGGTTTCCTCGAATGGTGGGAAGAGTACGGGACAGACTATAGCGTCCCAACTCCCGAAAACAGTAACGGTGTTACATTGATGACTATCCACAAGGCAAAGGGACTTGAATTCCCTGTCATTATTTTCCCCTATTCCGACTGGGAAGAGAAAACAGACGGGAATCTATGGCTCAATGCCGAAGGTTCTGATATTTCCAAAGAAACTTACAAACCACCATATTTCATCAAAAAGAACAAATCTCTCAATTCTACTTTTTTCTCCGAGGCGTGGAAAGAAGAAAATTTCAGAGCCGAATTGGATAATCTGAACCTGTTCTATGTTGCCTGCACCAGAGCAAAAGATGCACTTTTTATCTTTGCAGAAGATAAAGAATCAAAAGGTGATAAATATAAAAACCGGAGTCTGTTGAGGCGTATTTCAGAATCAAATTATTTTAAAAATAGTAATGGTGGAGTATTTGAAAAAGGGCTCCTTAAAAAAATTGACTCAAAACCCAAAGACGGGGTAACGGAAACAATAGAAGATAATGAACTTATATCTACCCGGTGGAGTGGAAAGATCACAATCCGACAAAGATCGGAAAAGTTCTGGGCACTTACACCGGATGATGATCTGAAAAAAACAGATCGGGGTATTCTGATCCATGAAATTCTCTCTGAGATAAGAGAAGATGTTACTCCGGAAAACATTATTGACAGGATGGTCTATTCCGGACGAATTACAAAAGAGGAATCAGAGGAGATCGGGGAGCGAATCAGAGAAATGTTCGGGATAGAGGAGGTTAAAGGATGGTTTTACGGAGAGGATGAATTTCTGGCTGAACAACCAATTCTATCAAAAAATGGGACATTCAGACCGGACAGAGTAATAATCTCCGGTGAATCGGTAGTAGTAGTAGACTTCAAAACAGGCAGAAAGAAAGATTCAGATATAATCCAGGTGGAAGAGTACAAATCTCTTATCAGAGATATGGGATATAAAGATGTCAAAGGCGTGATCTTCTATTTAAACTCAATGAGCCTGAGAGAGGTATGACAGGTGAAAATTAATAAAGGATTTTTAGATAATATTGCCGATAGATACTTCAAGGAGTTTGGAGAGAACATCAAGAATATATCTTTTGTTTTCCCCAACAGAAGATCGGCCGTTTATTTCAGGAACAGCCTTACTCTGCTATCATCAGTCCCACTCTGGTCTCCTGCGATCTTTTCAATTAATGATCTTATAGGGGAGTGTTCAGGCCTGGACATCCCGGAATCATATGAACTAATATTTGAACTTTACAATGTGTATCGGGAAGTATTTCCCGAAAAGAGCATCTCGATGGAAAAATTTTTCCAGACAGGAAAGATAATAATCTCTGATCTTAATGAGATCGACAAAGGGCTGGCTGATACGGAACTACTTTTTACAGCACTTAAAGGTCTCCACGGCCTTGAAGATCCGGAACCGCTTAACAATCCGGAGATCAAAAAAGATTACAGGGAGTTCTGGATCGATCTGGAAAATATATATCACCCTTTCAGAAGAGCACTGAGATCACATCAGACAGGATACGAAGGGATGGCTTTTCGAAAAGTGGCGGAAAATATCGACCTGGTGTTAAAAAAGGGGTGGGAGAAAATAGTTTTCGCAGGCTTCAATGCACTTTCAGGAGCAGAGAGATCTATACAACTTCAATTGAAAGCTAAAGGTAAAGCCGAAATATTTTCAGAAGCGGACAAATATATTACGGAGGATATTGAACAGGAGGCAGGCACTTTTTTAAGAAAGAACAGAAACCTGATCAGGTCGGAAGATTTGATCCCTCCTCCTGAGAATGGATTACTCGGAGAGAAAAAGATAGATATAATAGAAACAACATCTGATGTCGGCCAGGCCAAATATTGCGGGATCAGGCTGGCAGAATTACTTGACAATGGTGAAGAGCCGGAAAATATTGCAGTAGTACTACCGGACGAGAACCTCCTATTCCCCATTCTCAACTCCCTCCCGGAAAATACAGGAAAGGGTAATATCTCACTCGGTTATCCCCTCAGGCAGACATCGGTATATTCTCTATACGAGTCTTTAATGGAGCTGCACAATAGAAAGGGTACACTTCTCAGCAGAAAAACTCTTATAAGTGTTATCGAACATCCTTATTTTATAATGGTTGCAGGTGAAAAAACCCACAAGTACTTAATCGAACTTAAAAAGGGGACAGACACCTTTGTTGAAGTTCCTGAAAATTTATCGGGGTTTTTGAAAAAGATCATCTCCATGGACAATAATTCCACCGAATTTCTCGATAAACTATTGTCAATTCTGGATATGATCCGTGAAGCTGTATCAAAAAACAGCATAGACCTTTCGGAGATCGAAAGGGAGTTTATTTTCCGATTCCACACAATATCAGGGAAACTTAACGAGATCATCAAGAGGACAGGTGACCCAGTCAGTATCAAAGGGTTCCACAGGATGTTCAACGACTTGATCGGAACAGTTCATATACCTTTCACAGGAGAACCACTAGAAGGGCTGCAAATTCTCGGTGTTCTGGAAATGCAGAATCTCCGATTTAAAAACCTTTTCATTCTCTCGATGAATGAGGGTAAATTCCCCTCTGGTAAACATGCCTCTACTTTTATCCCGCAGGATGTCAGGATCGCTTTTAAACTGCCCCTTCACGGTGAGAGAGAAGCAATATTTGCCTACCATTTTTACAGAATGCTTGCTAACAGCAAAAATATTACTCTGATATATTCGGGAGTCAAACCCGGAATAATGGCAGGAGAACGAAGCAGGTTCATTGATCAGATACTTCTCGAATACCATGAGTACAACCAGTTGGCCGATATCAATCATATTATAGTTGATTTCAGTCTTGACATAAATAACCCGGAGAAGATAACGGTCAATAAGAGTGAAACAAGCCTGGAGAAGATCAGAAATTTAAGTTTTTCCCCCACATCTATCAGGACCTGGATGGAGTGTCCGCTCAGGTTCTGGCTCAGATATATTCTGGGGTTGAAAGATAACTCCGATACGGATGAAGCTGACAATCCGGCAAAGTTCGGCTCAATTGCGCACAAGGTCCTCGAAAAGATCTATCAGGGAGTATCCGGAAAGAGAGTTGAAAAAGGATACTACACAAAATTCACAACTGACATTATTGATGGGATCATAAGAAGCTCCTTTAAAGATGAAAAGGTTAAGGAGATGGAGACCGGGATGAACAGGATCACTTTTGAGGTTATTAAAAAGTTGACCGGACAATTCCTGATCGATGAGGAAGCAGAAGCACCGCTCACAATTAATTCTCTGGAAGAGGAACTAAAAGATATAAAATTCACTTTTGAAATCAACGGGAACACCGAAATAACAAAACTTAAGGGGACCATAGACAGGATCGATATTAAGGATGAAATAATAAGGATAATAGACTACAAGACCGGGAATGTTGAAAAGCTGAATATAAAAGGTGACCTTAAAGATATTGATTTTGTAAAAAAGAAAGAGATATTTCAACTCCTCTTTTACGCTTTTCTTCTGAAAGAGGAAAAATTAAAAGGAAGTAAGTTCAAATTGGGAATTTATCCATTCAAGAATCTTTCCGACAAACTCAGTTTCGTTAAAGTAGATGATGAGGAGTTGCTTGCTTCAGATATTCTTGATGAGTTTGAAAAAATACTATCATCGACACTGAGTGATATCTACAACCCGGAAATCCCGTTTACACAGACAGAAGATGAGAAAAACTGCAAATATTGTCTCCACAAAAACATCTGCGAAAGATCTCTAAATAGTAACAAATACTAGATCAGGGATCCGTATATGGAAATGTAGACTGTGAACCCTGAACTATATTCGGCCATCCCATAGATGTAAGCACCTTATTATTCAAAGCATTCTTCCATTGGAGCGTGTGCGACCCGGGATTGACCTCTCATAGCTCTTCGCCGAAAGGTGTCTCACACTCTATATAGGATTGGTGAATCCGTGTCCCCTTTTTCCAAATAAGCTACTTTACTATTCAACCAATTACACATCAGTTGACCCTGTAGAAAAAACAATATAGAATTAAATAATGGAACTCATTGAGCTTAAGAATAAATTCGGAGAACTTAAGAAGAAAGCTGAAGATCTCAGGGGGTTTCTTTGACTTTGCAAAAAAACATAAAAGATTAAAAGAAATTGAAGAAATATTCCTTGATGAAACCATATGGAGCCAACCGAAACGCTCCGCCCCATTGTTGAAAGAGAAAAAGAGACTTGAGAATCAACTCAAAATTGAGGACAAATTCAATTCGGGTATCGATGATATGGAAACATACTTCGACCTCGCTGATGAAGATCCGGACATTATCACTGAGATCGAAACAGAGCTGGGAAATTTTGAAGAGTTTATTGACGAAACAGAAACCAAGAATTATCTAAGTGGTGAGAGTGATATTAACAATGCATTTATTACTATTCATCCGGGAGCGGGAGGAACAGAGAGCCAGGATTGGGCAGAAATGCTGCTCAGAATGTACTTGAGATTTGCAGAAAGGATGGAGTTCAGTGCAAAGATAATTGAAATACTTGCTGGTGAGGAAGCGGGGATCAAAAGTGCCACAATAAGAATTGAGGGAGATTATGCTTATGGTTACCTTAAACAGGAAATTGGAGTTCACAGACTTGTAAGGATCTCCCCTTTTGACTCCAACAAAAGGCGCCATACCTCCTTTGCCGCAATCTTTGTTTATCCTGAAGTGGATGATTCGATCGAGATCGAGGTCGACTCCAAGGATCTGAGAGTTGACACATATCGAGCATCAGGTGCGGGGGGCCAGCATGTTAACAAAACGGATTCGGCAATAAGGATCACACATACTCCTACAAATATTGTCGCACAATGTCAGAGTGAACGCTCCCAGCACCAGAACAGAGACAGAGCAATGAAACTTCTGAAGGCAAAATTGTATGATAATGAAATGAAGAAAAAAATGTCAGAGAAAGAGAAATTAGAAAATACAAAGGGAGATATTGCCTGGGGAAATCAAATCCGTTCCTACGTTCTCCACCCATACCAGAGTATCAAGGATCACAGGACGGAAGTTGAGATAGGAAACACACAGAAGATACTTGATGGAGATATATTCGAATTTATAAAAGCTTCACTAAAACAAATCAAGTAATATTTCAATATTTTCAACATTTTGTTGAAATCACAACTATAACGATCCATAATCTCAATCATGGAGAAGCTTTTCACTATACCTGCCTGCACGACACTGATAATACTTTTTGTTCTTAACCTTACCAGATATCCCGATGACCTGATTGCACCTGCAATAATGATAACAGCAGGATCGTTCGTTGTATCCTTTGTCACAAAGCACTACACTTTTTCAATATTTTTAATATCTATAGCTATCTCCCTGCTTGCCGGTCAAAAATTTCTTACCAACAAAAACATCTATCATCAGAAAAAAGAGCTTAATGTCTGCAGGGAAGAGTACGTAAAAGTAAGGGGGAAACTATTGCACTTTCCCGTCATAGGCAATGGAACTTCAACAATACTCGTAAAAGTAAAAATGTACGAAGGAATTGTATGTAAAAAGCATGAGATATTTGTTTTGAAGATTACTGCAAATGGAGACCTGAGACATCTAAATTGTGGAGATATGGTTGAGATCGACACAGTTATAAATAAACCAAGGCCTTCTGTTAATTTTTTCCCACCGCGGTCAGATTCCTATTTCTTTGTAAATAATATTCATTTTACAGGATATTCAAAATCAGCACTCCTTGTTGAGAGGGTGAAGAGATCCGGCATCTTAATGAGGCTGACAGGAAGGATGAGAGAAAAGATCAGAGATCTGATTGAGAAGAAATATCTTAAGAAGGATGGATATCTCAAACAAGAGGGGCAGATGCTTGAAGCCCTTCTTCTTGGAGATAGAGGGAGGCTCACTCCCGAAGTAAAAGAAGTACTTCTAAAAACAGGAGTATTTCATCTTTTTGCAATTTCAGGCGCCCACATTGGAATTATTGCACTATTTATCCTTTTTTTACTAAACAGGACCGGCTTAAGGATGCGAAAGAAATATCTCATATTGATCCTTATTCTATTCACATTTCTGTTACTTACAGGTTTCAAAATATCTGCTCAACGGGCAGTTTTAATGGCAACCCTGATATCTTTTGCGAAAATGCTCTATCTCAAATCAGATATCATCAATGTAATATCATTTACGGGATTTATCCTGCTTTTAAAGGATCCCCGGTATTTTCTAGATCCCGGCTTCATCTTAACATTCACAATAACAGCCGGAATCGTTTCCGGCAGAAAAATATTTTTTGGAGAGACAAAAAAGAATTCATATCTCAAAGAGATGATCGCAGCAAATCTAAACGCATCTTCACTATCTATCCCCCTTTCTCTTTTCTTTTTTATGAGATATTCATTTACAGGAATTCTGGCAGGACCGGTTCTTCTCCCGCTTACTGCATTAATAATGTGTTTATCCCTGCCTCTGATACCCATAGCATTCTTACCTCCCCTTTTAGGCACACCCTTCATCGCTATCCAGGACCTCCCCCTGAGGATCTTCTTTTTCCTTGCTGACTCCTTCTCAAAAGAGATTAATCTTACAATTTTCAGAGCGCCCCCGATCACCTTTATCCTTTTTATTTCCATATTGCTTTATTTCGCTCTCTGTTTCTTCGGCAAAAAGACAATATTCAAAATATGTTTTTCTCTACTTTACTGTGCTGCACTATCAGTAATTGTAATTAAACCTCTCCCGTACAACCCCGCATTTCCTGAGATATACTTTCTTGATGTAGGACAGGGAGATGCCCATATCGTTGTGCTTCCCGGAGGCGATTCACTTCTTATAGACGGAGGAGGTTCAAGGTTTGGTAGTTTTGAAGTTGGGAAACAGATCGTTCTCCCGTTCATTCTCCGGCAGGGAATCAGGATCAAGTGGATAGCGATCTCTCACTACCATCCTGATCACTGCAGGGGAATTAATGAAATAATTGATATCCTTAATCCGGAGGAGATATGGATATCCTCAAAACCTGATGAAAATATCCACTATATTAACCTTATTGATAAGTGTTCCGGCAATATCCGGATCAGAAAGATCAATTCAGGCTTTCGAATAAGGAAAGGCAATACTCTGATCGAGCTTCTATATCCGTTCAAATTTCTGCAACCCTTCCGTACAAGTAACGACCACTCTCAGGTTATAAAAATCTCCCACAAAAATAAAACGATCCTCTTTACCGGGGATATCGAGAAAATGGCTGAAAAAGAACTGATCTGCAGATATGGAAATAAACTTAAATGCAATGTGCTTAAAGTCCCACATCATGGCTCAGGAACATCATCTTCATCCGGATTACTCAACATGACAAACCCGGATATTGCCATATTTTCTCTGGGCCACAAGAACAGTTTTGGATTCCCGGCCAGGGAAGTACTGGAAAGATACGAACACCGCAATATCAGATTATTATACACTTCAGAGCATGGAGGCATCAGAGCAATACTTCATCCCGAAGGAATAATCTTTGAAGTTTCACGATTTTCAAAACACCGAGGCGTTAAATTTTAACATTTAGCGCCAGGATAACACTGCTTTCAACCTGTACCACTCAAGCAATATAAACACTTCTTGATTTCTTGGGGAAACTCTATTAGTATTATTTTATTATGGAAGGAAAAAAAATTCTTATAGTTGATGATGAAGGATACATAGGTGATCTTGTTATCGATTTCCTCGCACTTGAGAATATATCAGGAGTTAAGTCGGAAGATTTTGAGACAGCTCTTGAAAATGCCAATGCTGATACATTTGATCTTGTCATTGCAGACGTGAATATTGGAAATGAAAGTGTTGAAGATTTTATTACCTCTTTGAGAAAAAATAATATTAATACTCCGGTAGCACTCATGACAGGAGACCATAGAATCGACTATGAATTTGCTTTACAAGCAGGTGCAATAGGTATCATTCACAAGCCGTTCCAGGTTGCCCCTTTTCTGACCAGCATCAAAGAGTTCCTGGAGAAAAAATGAAAAAGATTTTTTTTGCCCTGCTGCTGCTAACAACACTTACATTAGGATCAGCAGAGATACTGGAATACAGCAAATTGAAAAAAGGGATGGAAGGAGAGGGGAAAACTATCTTTAAAGGGACGACCATTGAAACTTTCAAGTTTAAGATACTCGGCTTTCTGAGTAACTTTTCTCCCGGGAAAAATCTGATAATTGCCGAATTATTTGCCCCTGAACTGGAAGGGATAGGTGTGATCGCCGGTATGTCAGGCAGCCCGGTCTTCATAAATGGAAAAATAATCGGATCTGTCTCTTATGGCTTCAACTTTTCCAAAAAACCAATTGCAGGAATCACTCCGATCGAAGATATCCTGAAAGTCAAAGATTACGATACACCGGAATATACGATTGATATTTCAGACATAAAAGTTAAGTTTGATGAACAGAATATAATGAATGTAAAAAATATTCTAAAAAGGGAAATGATCCGGAGGATAGATCCGGCCTCTGGGAACAGTGCCCTTCCGATCGGACTCCTCTCCACAAGCAGGGGTATTCTTGGGCAGGCAGATAAATTATTAAGACCACTTTTTACGCCATCAAACAATCTGAAACTTGACAGTGCCAAACAGGGTAAACCAACGCTCAAAGGCTCATTACGCGGTGCAGATGCGGTTTCGATACCACTTGTCCGGGGAGATTTTGAATATTCTTCATCCGGAACCGTTACATATACAGACGGAAAAAAGGTTTATCTCTTCGGTCATCCTTTCTTCAATCTGGGCAAAGTTGAATTCCCGATGCACAGGGCGGAAGTGGTCTCTGTCGTGCCGTCTTATCAGGAATCCTTCAAGCTGTCATCAACACGTGAAATGATTGGAACCATTACTCAGGATAGATTTTCCGCTGTTATGGGTGAGATGGGGAAAACGCCCTACATGATCCCTCTTCAGATCTTTTTCAGCAACAGGAACAGAAAGTTCAACATTGAAATGGTAAACCACCCGCTACTTACTCCTGCAATGGCCCAGCTATCTATTGCAAATATATTTCTAACTGAGATACAGCAATATGGATTCAACTCTATCAAGGTTGACGGAAAAATATTCATTGAAAACGAAAAAAATATAATCATCAACGATCTTTTCAGTGGAGGAAATTCATACAATGAGTTTGCAGACCTTCTCCTCGCAATAAATTTCTTCATCATGAACAACAAGGAGAAGCAGATAAAGATACAGAAAATGGATTTTAATGTTGAAGTGTCAGAGAGGGTGAAACGAGGGGAAATATCAAACGTCCTCATAAACAAGAATGAGTTCAAACCGGGTGAGCTCATAGATATAAAAATCATAATAAAAAACAACAGAGGCGCTGATTCCACTGAGAGTATAAGACTGAAAGCTCCTGCACTGAAAAACGGAGCTGAGTTTCGGATCCTTATCGCAGATAAAAAAGAGATAGGGAAATTTGAAGCAAAAAATATCAAATCATCATTCTTTCCATCCACTTTGAACTCATTGATCAGGGCAATAAACAACATAAGAAAGAACAACCGGATTTATATTAAAATGATCGTTCCGGAAAAGGGGATGTTCGTGAAAGGATACGAATTCTCAAACCTCCCATCCAGTCTGAGAAATCTTTATGATTATAATTCTGCCGGGAAAAACCTGACAGAGATAAAATATTCATCACTCGAAGATTATCAGATGGAAGTACCGGTAATAATAACAGGCAAAAAATTATTCAAGCTGAAGATAAGAGAGAGGTAAAATGAATAAAAGGATATTGATCATAAGCATGATCATTCTCACTTTTTCTCTTCTCCATCCCGTACAGGTTAAGAAAAGGGAGGTAAGAGATTTTCGTAATTTTGAAAAGGGAACTTTTAATGGAACAGGATTGACAGATAATGGAGAATTGTTCATATCATTAAAAAGTTCTGTAATCGCAGGACCCGACAAGGAATATTACCTAGGAGCGGCAATATCGAAAAAAGGTGATATTTATCTTGGAACGGGACATAATGCTTCAGTCTTCCGAATTGAGAAGAATGGAAAGATCACTGAAATGTTCAAGGCTCAGGAGCCAGACATCTATGCGGTGTTATACGGGTCCGACAAATTCATATATGCCGGTTCCTCTCCCAGGGGAAAATTATTCCGGATAACAGATGCGATGAAGTCAAAAGAATTTTTCAACCCTGACGAAAAATATATATGGGACATCAAAGAGGACAAATCAGGCAACATCATATGTGCAGTAGGAGGCAGCGGTGGTGTCTATAAAATTAATAAGAACGGAAATTCCAAAAAAATATTTTCAGGAGATACACATATCATCTCTCTGTATATTTCAGCAGATAATTCGATCATTGCAGGTAGCGGAGGTAGTGGGATCCTCTACAAAATAAGTTCTCAAAAAAATCGGGTTCTCTACGATACCCCCTTTGAAGAAATTAACGGTATCTATGAAGATGATGAAGGAAACATCTGGTTTTCCGCTTCCAAAGAAGTGAAGAAGGGGAAACCATCCGATAGTAATAAAATGATCTCCTTTACATTCCCGAAAGGAGGGCAGTCCACACAGGAAAAAAGTGCCCTGTACTTGAGGCATCCAGGAGGGGAAGTTGAAAAAATGTGGTCATCTTCCGATGAGCATATATATTCGGTAGCTCCTGACAGGGAAAACGGAGGCGTCCTCATCGGGACAGGAAACAGAGGTAGGATCTATAGAATAAAAAAGGATAAAAGTTATTCACTGGTATATGAAGGCGAATCTGCACAATCCTATAAAATATTATCAGGTGTAGATGGATTTGTGACCATTTACAATAACACTTCTTCCATTATAAAACTCAGTAATTTCTCTGATTCCAAAGGCTCGTACACTTCAGATATATTCAACCTCGGTATCCAGAGCAGGGCAGGCAGACTATACTGGGACTCCAACAATGGGAACACTCCTGCTATCGCTCTGTTTGCAAGATCGGGCAATACGGCATCTCCTGATCAGACCTGGACAGAATGGTCCCCACCATTTACCGATAATAACAATTCAAATATGAACAGAAGCGGATTTAAATATTTTCAGATCAAAGTTAATTTAAATTCAGTATCCGGCATGGCATCTCCCGGTATTTCAGGTTTTCGATTCTTTTATATCCAAAAAAATCTCAGCCCTGAGATAAAAAGGATCCGTATCAACTTACCTGCCCAACCAAAAAAATCTGCAAATCAGAAAAAACCTGTGACCTGGAAAAAGAACACATTGAAAATATCCTGGAGAGCCGACGACCCGAACAATGATGAATTAAAACATTCACTATTCTTAAAGAAATATTCAGGAAAGCAATGGGTCAGATTCAAAGAAGATATCACTTCATCAATAGCCGAACTTAATACAGAATTGTATGAAGATGGGATCTACACATTGAAAATTGTTACAGATGACTCCCTCTCAAATTCACCTGACACTTTCAGGTCAGACACAATGGAATCAAGAAAATTCATAATTGATTCCACAGCACCTGTTCTTTCTGATTTTAAAAAGACCGGTGAGTCAGTCTCTTTTAAAGTCAGGGACATGACCTCTGTGATTTTAAAAGTTCAATATTCGTTCTCAGGAGAAAAATGGTATCCTATCAACCCTACAGACAAGATCAACGATTCCAAATCTGAAAACTTCAAACTTTCGAAGAAATTTTTAAAAGGGAAAAAGCTGATTTTTTTTAAGATCACAGATGAATATAAAAATTCCAAAGTTTTTCAAAAAGAATTATAAGGAAAAACAAATGAAAATACATGAATACCAGGCAAAAGATTTATTCAAGAATTATTCAATTCCAGTTCCTGAAGGATTGATGGCTGACAATACTGAAACAGCAATGGAAATTGTTGAAAAGCTGGGGTTTCCCTGTGTTGTTAAAGCTCAGGTCCATGCCGGTGGAAGAGGGAAAGCAGGTGGTGTGAAACTAGCAAAGGACAAGGTTGAAGCAAAAGAACATATCGAGTCAATATTAGGAATGACCCTTGTGAGCAAACAGACAGGGCCGGAAGGTCAGCTTGTAAGAAAGATTCTGGTCGAGCAGGGATTGAACATTGCTAATGAACTCTATCTGGCAATTATAATTGACCGTGAGAAAGAGATGCCGGTCATTATTGCTTCAACAGAAGGCGGAATGGAGATCGAGGAAGTAGCAGAGAAAACTCCTGAGCTCATACATAAGGTCTACATTCATCCAGTGACCGGAATGTCGGCTTTCCATGCAAGAGAGTTGTCCTTCAAGTTAGGACTTAATAAAATTCAACAAAAGAATTTCACAAAACTTTTGTTCAATCTTTATAAATTGTTCATAGAAAAAGATGGATCTCTGGTAGAAATAAATCCACTTATCATCACAGATACTGATAAGGTCATTGCCCTCGACGGGAAGATCAACTTTGATGATAACGGGCTCTACAGAAATCCTGATGTAGCTGAAATGAGAGATATCCATGAAGAAGATCCTCTTGAAGTTGAAGCCTCCAAATTTGATCTTAACTACATTAAACTGGATGGCAATATCGGATGTATGGTAAATGGAGCAGGGTTGGCAATGGCAACAATGGACATTATCAAATTTTATGGTGGAGAGCCGGCTAATTTCCTGGATGTAGGAGGCGGTACTTCAGAGGAGAGAGTAAAGGAAGCATTTAACATTCTCCTGTCAGACAACAATGTTAAAGCTGTCTTTGTAAATATATTCGGAGGAATTGTCAGAACTGATCTTGTCGCTAACGGGATCGTCAATGCACTCAAAGAAGTTGAGCTGAAAGTTCCTATCGTCATCAGGCTTGTCGGGACAAATGAAGCTGAAGGGAGAAAGATCATTGAGAATTCCGGATTAAACTTTATCGCTGAAACAAGTCTCCCTGAGGCAGCGAAAAAAACTGTCGAGATATTAAGGAGCAACTGAAATGGCTATTCTTCTAAATAAAAATTCAAAAATCGTAGTCCAGGGTTTTACCGGAAAAGAGGGAAGTTTCCACTCAAGCCAGATGATAGAATACGGTACACTTGTGGTCGCAGGTGTAACACCGGGCAAAGGCGGAACAACTCATATGGACGTACCTGTATTCAATACTGTTTCAGAAGCAGTAAAAACAACAGGTGCAGATGTTTCTGCAATTTTTGTCCCTCCCCCATTTGCTGCAGATGCGATCCTTGAAGCTGCAAATGCAGGGATCGGCCTGATCATCTGTATAACAGAAGGGATTCCGGCATTAGATATGATCAGGGTCAAGAATTTCATAAAAACAACCTCGTCAAAGCTCGTAGGCCCAAATTGCCCGGGGGTGATATCACCCGGGGAATCAAAAGTTGGAATTATGCCTGCCAACATTCACAAAAAAGGGAGGATCGGCATTGTTTCCAGATCAGGAACCCTTACTTACGAAGCGGTGAATCAGATAACCCGTATCGGAATGGGGCAATCAACAGCTGTAGGGATTGGCGGAGACCCGATCATTGGATCCAACTTTGTTGATATCCTTAAACTTTTCAAAGATGACAGCGAGACCGATGCAGTTGTGATGATAGGCGAGATTGGCGGTACAATGGAAGAAGATGCAGCAGAGTACATAAGCAAAGAATTTAACAAACCTGTGATCTCGTTCATCTCCGGTCAGACAGCTCCTCCGGGACGGAGGATGGGACATGCTGGTGCCATAATATCCGGAGGCAAAGGGACTGCCGCAGAAAAGATGAAAACTCTCAGTGAAAATGGGATCCATGTAGTTGAAAATCCCGCAGATATTGGTGACATGGTGAAGAAAGTACTATTATAAACCGGGATCATCTACTTTTTTATCTTAAACTGGTATAATTTTATTATTGAAAAACTAATATGGAGGTTAATGAGAATGAACAATAAGGGAAAACTTACTTTCACAGGAATAATTATCATTTTCTTGCTTCTTTATGGAGCTTTCGCCACAGTTCAGATCATTAATGCAAAGATTACTGAGGACGAAGTTGCAAAAAAAATAAAAGACAGAATGGGAAGAGAAAGGGGGTATTCTCTTTCTGACACTGAGGCCGAAGATTATATTTACGAGATCCTTTCAAAGCAGCGACATATAATTTTCGGCGAAGCAGAAGAAGATACAATTGTTGTAACAATAAGTAAAGAGACAAAAACCCTCTCTTACTATTGTGAATATGGGCTCGAAACAGATTATATTTTCTTTAAAAAAATGAAGAGGGTAATAGTTGATGACTCGATGCTAAGTTACCGATAAATAGTAATGAATCAGAATTCAGGCGATCTTGCATTTTTAAAACTCTTTACCGGATTTATTGCAGCGGTTATTTTCGTTGTAATAATGAAAGAGCTTAAAACTATTTTTATCCCGTTTTTCATGGCACTTCTTCTGTACTTCCTTTTCAATGGAGTTGTGAGCAGGCTTATATACTTCAAGATACCTAAAGTTGTTGTCCTCACTTTCCTTCTCATCTTCATCTTCATTATTCTTTATCTATTCGGAATGCTTATATTCTCAGGAGTATCCTCATTCATAGATCATTTCCCCGCTTACAGCACAAAGATCTCGGATGTGTTCAAAAACCTGACATCAAAATTGGATATCCCTCTCGAGGAAGTTCAAAACCAGATAAATACTTTTGACTGGTCTAAGATCATTCAGAAAGGTACTTCGATCATTTCTGCCACATTCGGATCTTTTGCAAGTTTTCTGGGGAATCTCATATTCATACTTATATTCCTGATATTTATGCTGGGAGGAAGAGACGGACTTGTAAAAAGGGTAAATAAAGCCTTTGAGGAAGAGAGGGCTAAGGAGTTAATGTCTATCCTCAGGTCTATTGAAAATCAAGTCCAGCATTACCTTGTTCTTAAAACTGTCATCAGTCTCTTGACAGGCCTTATAAGCGGGATCATTCTCTATTTTGGCGGATTCGATTTTATTCTTTTTTCTTCTCTCCTGATATTCGCACTCAATTTCATACCAAATATCGGCTCTGTGATTGCGACTGCGTTTCCTGTGATCATGGGGCTTATAAAATTTGGTTTCTCATTGAAAATTCTCCTTGTACTTGCAGGGCTCATGCTCACACAGATGATAATAGGAAATGTTCTGGAGCCTAAAATAGCGGGCAAAAGCCTGAACCTGTCGCCAATGGTGATACTTCTTTCTCTGATATTCTGGGGATATATCTGGGGGATAATCGGGATGATACTCGCAGTTCCACTCACTTCAGCAATTAAGATCATTTTCAGTCATATTCAGATCCTAAAACCTATTGCTGAACTCATAAGTGCAGACTGAGAAGACGTTTATTGACTATTAAACTGTCAAAAGTTAAAATAATCTCGTGAGAAAACTCATAAACATTTGTTTTATCCTTTTATTGTTCGTTCCACTACATTCGATTATAAGAGTCAGTAATTTTACTCTTCCAAACGGCCTCACCGTCCTTCTTGCTCCTGACAGCAAAATGAATTCAGTATGTGTTCTCACTTATCACAAAAATGGGGTCGCAAACGATCCATCCGGCATCAGAGGCGCTTCCTACCTTTACCAAAAACTCATGTTTCTTGAAACTGACAATCTTTCTCCATACGAAAGAATCACTTTTATAATGAAGAATGGAGGGCGAAGCAGTGGTAAAGTAAACTATGACAATTCAGTATTTTATCAGGTTATCCCCGAATCAGACCTTAATTATGCATTGTGGCTTGAAAGTGAGAGACTCCAGAAATTAAAATTGACTGATCATGAAATAATAAAGCAGAGAAAAGGAGTATACGACAGAATATACAGGCTCATAAACAGAAGTATCCATTTCCGGGCAAGTGAGTGGATGAGAAAAGAGTTGTT
>DBOL01000067.1 GCA_002299555.1 Candidatus Aminicenantes bacterium UBA647 | reverse complement strand
ATAATTGTCACTGACTCGGCAAATAGGCCTTTCGACATATGATATAATGATATACAGTTCATAAAAAATTGGAAGGAGATAATAATTGTTTTGGAGGATAAATGAGTAAATATTCTTTTTGGGTTTACAAATGGCTTCTCCCGATAGTTTTGCTCTCTCTGCTTATAAGCTGCTCAGAAAATAGTGAGGTTTTCGAAAGGGGAAAACTCGAACTAACTGAATCTGAAACAAAAGATTATAAAGGGATCGAACCTCTGTTAGGCAGGAACACTCAATCAAGATATCATTTTGCTCAAAGGGAAAAAACAACATTCAGATCTAAATATTATAAGATCAACGGAACCAAATCAATAGTGTTCAAGCCGGAGATAAAGGGTGAGGCTACAGTTTATTTTACCATTGGACATTTCAAAAGGGCCACAGATCCGGACCTGAAGATCCGGATCACCCTGAATTCCGGCAATGGAGATAAACTGCTACGTGAATTTTCAGGCTTCAACAGTGCTGTGACATTCAATCAGGTTGTGCATCTGACAGCTTCCACATCAATATCCGTTGATCTTAACGGAAATGCGCAGATATTTATGACCGAACCGATCTATCTGAAGACAAGCAACAAAAACCCTGTATTTCTTATTCTTGCAGACACTTTAAGAGCAGACCACCTGGGCACTTATGGTCATACAGGTAATGTAAGTAAAAACATAACAGATTTTTCTGAAGATTGTGCAGTCTTTGAAAAATGTTTTTCAACGACCAGCTGGACACTTCCGTCCCATATATCCCTCTTCACAGCCAGGAATATTTATAATCATGGTGTTTATTCAAAAGAGCTGAGATTGTCTGAGGATATCCCTATGCTAACAGAGGAATTATCTGAGGATAGATTAATAACAAGTGTTAATGAAGGAATGTTCGTAAAATACAAATACGGCTTCTTCAGAGGATTCGACAGGTATTCTTCGAGAAAATGGAGAGCAAAAAACTTTTCAAAAAAAATGTTCGAACATGCAGCAAAAATTTCTGATCTGAAAGGGTTTAATAATATTTTCTCCTTCCTTCATACATATCAGGTCCACAGCCCGTTCAGACTGCATCCGGGGCTTGAATTTTCAGACAGTAAACACATAAAAGAACATACCACCGGCTTCTCATTTCCATACAAACTTGCAGACCATGATCGTCAATTCACATACCGGCCCCGTAGTGAAAAACAGAGAAGCGGGATCATATCTTCTTACAATGCAGAGCTTGAGTTTTTTGATCACTGGTTCGGATACTTCATCGACGCATTAAAAAGATCAGGGATTTACGAGAATTCTTTAATAATTTTTATGTCTGATCATGGAGAGGAATTCTTTGATCATGGGACCTGGGGACACGGGAACAACCTCTATAACGAAACTATACATGTCCCCCTTCTTATAAAATTCCCTTCGGGAGAATACAAAGGGAAAAAGATCACTCAAAATTGCTCTATAATAGATGTTCTGCCTACTATCCTTGACTATCTCGATGTCTCTTACGAATTTACTACTGACGGGATATCACTTCTTCCACTGCTGAAAGATTCCGGAAATTATAAAAATAACCGCGATATTGAATCGCTCCTCATCCATACCGGATCAAAAATAAAAAAAGCCCAAGTACCTCAGATGATATCTGTGATCAACGGGAAATATAAACTTATCTATAATTTTAAATATTCTGATAACATGAACTCATTTTATTCAAAATTCCCTCTCCCTGATCATAAAGAATATGAACTTTACGATCTTGAAAATGATTTTTCAGAAAAGAACGATCTTTACGGAGATCCCGAGCTGAAGAATATAATATCAGATCTTGAAAGAAAGATAACCCGGATAAAACGGAAGGTCTTTGCAAACAAGGTGAAAGGTGTCCCTCTGAAAGTAACTGACAAAGACATAGAGAAGCTGAAAACACTGGGTTATTTATAAGAGCTGATCCATGCCTACAGGACTTGATTCGGCAATATCACTATGATATATTATTTCAGTAGATAAAAGGGTAAAAACAAGAGTTCTAATATGAGATCATCAGTAAAAAAATCAATCTTTGCAGTATTGTTAATAATCGTTGTTATCATCATCGGATCAATGATCTTCAGAAAAGATCCTCCTCCAAACATTGTCTTTATAATAATTGACACGTTAAGAGCTGATCATTCTCATATGGGAGATGATGTGGCAGGAGAGACTCCCGCATTGAAAAAATTATTTAAAAATAATTCTGCATATTTCGGAACGTCTTATTCTAATGCTCCCTGGACACTCCCGTCAATATCATCAATGATCACATCTAAATTCCCTTCTGAGATAGGTGTTGTAAAAAGAAATTCTAAGATCGACGAAAAATTCATTACCCTTGCAGAGGTCTTAAAGGAGAATGGATACAGGACACATGGTGTTATAACCCATATATTTCTGAAAAAAAAATACGGCCTCGGACAGGGATTTGACACATATCTGGAGAAAATTGATTCTTCAGACAATAATCTGTTCTCTGTAACCTCACCGATAGTCACGGCAGAGGCAATTAAGATAATTGATGAAAATAAAGAGAAACCCTTTTTCATGTTCCTCCACTATTTCGACCCCCATTACCGGTATGTTGATCACGAGAACAGATCCTCTTACAAAGGGCCTTTTCTTCCTGATGAAAATGAGGCTAAAAAAGCAGAAATAATTAAAGAGAACCTCTTCTCTCAAAATGATCTTGAATACTTTAAGGAGTGCTACAGGAGTGAGATCAGATTTACCGACATTCATATAAAAAGGGTGATCGAAAAACTTAAGGAGCAGGGTCTTTACGAAAACACACTTATTGTAATAGTTTCTGATCATGGAGAAGAATTCGGAGAACGGGGAACACTGGGTCACGGTCAGTCATTGTTCGATGAGCAGACTAAAATTCCATTCATTCTAAAACTGCCGGGGAAATTTGAACCAAGTGTGAATATTCGGCCATCCTTCTCAAATATTGATATTTCACCCACAATCCTGGATGTTGCCGGGATCAATATCCCCGCATCGTTCAGAGGTACCAGTATTCTTGATGAGAAAGGGTCGGAAACGATCTTTATGGAGGTTAACGAAAAAAAATATGATACTCTCTATAATCAATGTGCAATAGTCCACAAAGGCTGGAAATTGATAAAGGATTTTGAAAATAATAAATTTGAACTATATGATCTTAATGGGGACAAACCGGAAAAGAGCAATAAGTTTAATTCAAACAAGAAAATGTTCTTCAGCATGTTTAAAATACTGAAGAGATATATCCGGATGATTGAGGATAACAAACACATCTCCCAAAAAACGAATCTAACAGCTGAAGAAAAGAAAAAGTTGGAGACCCTGGGATATATCGGAAATTGACAACAATAAAAAAAAAGAGCCGTTCAATTAAGTTCATATTGCCCGGTCTGATAATTCTTTTTATTGCATCACTTCTCCTTTATCTGAATATAAAGAAAGAAAAAGACTGGGTAATTGATGAAATTACTTTTAACGCCCGTGATGGATTTGAGTTGAGCGCTTTTCTGGTAAAGCCTGTTAATCCCGGGGGGAATAAATACCCGTCTGTTGCATGTTTCCATCAACTATCAGGGAATCGGGATGATTTTTTAAAACTTTTCCCCATGTTCGCCAAAAAAGGTATTGTTGCAATTGCTCCAAATTTTGTCAGGCAGAAGGCAAACCTCAGTGCCAAAAGGATAACCGATCTGAAAGATACATTAGAATATTTAAGCTCTCTTGACTATACCGAGAAGGGAAAGACCGGGATAATCACAGCCAGTTTTACGGTAGAGACAGGGATGTATGCAATACAAAATAATCCTGACATAATCGCAAATGTAATAATTTCCGGACCGATACTGAGAGAAGAATCAAGAAAGTGGCTAACGAGGAATTCTGATCTGGCTATTTTCAACATTGCAAGTATTTTAGACGGTAACCATTATCTTCTGATGGAAGAATATACCGCACGGAGCCTGAATCCCCTGTCAAGAAATCTGTTGATCAAAAAAACCGAAACCCCCTTCACTCTCCCTGCTCACGGCACATTTGTTTTTGATGAAATTCCCGGGATCCAGAATCATATAGTAGATTTTTTTGCAGAAGTATTTGGAATTGTTGAGGAAGCTGATGGTGTTTTAAGGAACCCTGATCCAAAAGATATGATCACCTTTTTTTCAACCGATCATATGCCGATCAATGCGACATTCAGGAAGCCTGCCGGGAGGTCTGATGCTCCGGCTCTGCTGATATATCCCCCTGAATCACAAACAAGGCTCTATTATAACGATCTTATTGATACCCTTGTCAACAAAGGGTTTGCCGTTCTTGCTCCGAATACAAAGAGGGCATGTAGAAAAAAAATTAAAATAAATCTTTGTGATATGGAGGTTAACGGAGCCCTCAGGTTTCTAAAAGATGATCCGGATATCGATCCTGAAAAGATCGCAATTCTACTCCCCGGCTTCTACCACTACTTCGCAATAAAAGCTGTAAATAATAATGAACTTCCCGTAGAGCTGATTATGTTGATGAACTTCGGCAAATTCCGTGAGTTTCTGGATACTGAAAAGTCCAGGTCGGAAAACGGTCCTGCAATAAGGTTCATAAAAAGCTCCGAACAGAAGAAGATCCTATTTTATCTGAGGAAATACCTGAAAAAGTTATGAAACGATTATTGATCTTAATTGCCACATTGTATATGTTGCTTCCTGCATCAGATCAAAACTCAAAAGATCATGCCCAATATCTAAGGTCCCTCAAACCGGGAGGATCATCAATGATCTTCATCCCAAAAGGAGAATACTTTACAGGAGACCGGGGCTCTACAGACAAATCTTTTCCCTTGAAAAGGGCCTTTGAGAGTTTTTATATAGATATACACCCTGTTACTAATTCCCAATTTCTTGTTTTTATAGAAAGAACCGGTTACAGGCCGGAGGGGAAATTCGATAAAAATACAGCTAAGGTCATGCCGTTTCATCCTGCAACCGGAGTTACTCTGAAAGATGCTGCAGGATATGCTGAATTTGCAGGCAAAAGGCTCCCCACCGAATGGGAATGGGAAATTGCTGCAAGAGCATTAAAAAAAGATTACCATTTTGACCTGTCCTTGTTATATAAAGAAAAAAAGGGGGTGTTTTTTACGATGGAGAGAAAAACAATTTCTCAGGTTTTTTCAACCCCCCCTAACAATATAGGTTTTTACGACTATATCGGTAATATCTTCGAGTGGACTGCCGGTGATTACCCTAAAGAATTGTTGATCGGGAAAAACAGGAATAGTCAGAATATCGGGATCATCAGGGGTGGTGCATGGACCAATATTAGAAATGATATAAAATATTCCACACGGACACCCTTCCCCACAGGGCGATCTCTTAAATGGCTCGGATTCAGATGTGCTAAAGATTCGGAAAAATAAATATTTGTTCAGATCAATTTAAATATTTTTTAAAATCAGGAACAATCGTTATTTTTTTGATCATCAGGTTTGATTTACGCATTCCCGAACTGATAATTCTGAAAAAACCTGAATTATTATTAAAAGAAATTTTCTTTTCTGTTTCTCCCTTTGATGGATCAAGAGTGATCTCCTCTCTGTTAGCACCAGAGATATAAATGATCTTTAACTTTGCAAGTTTACCCGGAAGTGAATTGTCAACTATCTTTGTAATTAAGAAATTCAACCTGAAATGCCCCTTTCCGGATGGAAGATATCCGGTATCAATATTGTTAACAGATCCTTTTTTATTTTCATAAATTTTCAAAGTATTTATGTATGATAAAAGGACCAGGTCTACACCTGTTCTTCTGAAAAAAGATCTTACCCATAAAGGAGATTTGTCTGTACTGAACAGATCAGGTAGTCTATCCTCACTCATTGGTGAAAGTGTTGATCTGTTTTCTGAAGGCATCATAACAGGATCTTCTCCTTCATACTCCGCAGAAAAAGTAAATGGGATCGAGTCCCTTGTATTTGACCGGATCTCGATCCTGTATATAAAAATTTCGGAGTTGAACTTATCCTTATCGATAGTAGTTTCATACAATCTTCTTATGGCAATGTTTTTAAATTTTTGTGGAGCCGGAGCAGTAATTTCCACATAGCCGGTGTATGCACTTTTATCAACAATTGATACTGCCTTCGTCCCGTTCACATCAAACATTAATTTAAGCTTATCTTTTCCAATATAATTAAATTTTATTTTTCTGATCTTCTTTGATGAGAAAATGAATTTCCCTGAGATCCCATCCTTTACCACTCCGTAACACGGATCTTTTTCATACCTTTGAAGAGGAAGGTGAACAGAAGGATTCTCACTCAGTGGAACATAAGTGCGGGGAAGCGGCATACCTTTATCTAATCTCAAATTCCCTTTTATATAGTAAGGTTTTCTATACCAGAATTGAATATCATCACTCCATGTAAATATTGCAGGACGTTCGACTTTATAAAATGGAAGATAATTTTTCAACCTTTTTCTTGCTGAATCAACATATTTATTGTTCTTTGCTTTCTTCAAAATATAGTCGGTCCTGAAACTAGTCAACAGAAACCGGAAATTGTCAGTCCCCGAGAACATCCTTTCCGGTACACTGGTAATATCCCTTCCAAAAACCACCCTTCGAAGGCTTTTTCCGGGGGGAGTCCACATCTCTCTGAAAACACGATCGGATTCTCCAAGATGATTTCTTATATAATATGCAGAGTAATCAGGCTCTCCGATCCCGGATCTTTCTCTGACCGGGTGAGAGGCAATACCTTTTAGCAGGTCAAAACTTTTGTAGCTCCTGTTGAAATTGATCAAAGAATAGATGGCAACCGGAATAAGAAGTATTGTTATAAGAATTTTTCTGATCCCAACATTTCTGATATATGTTTTAACATCGCTGAAGATCATATTCCCGATCACAAGGGCGAGAAGAGGGATCAATGGGAGGATGGCTCTATAGTTCAGATAATTCTGCATACCGGCGAGAAAAAAATAGACAAGGATCAACAATGATATTAGAATTCCATTTTTCTCTTTTTTTATGAAAGAGACAACCAATCCGACAAAAAGAATAAAAAGCAGTATTATTCCGAAATGTTCAAGAAGGTTCTTCCCGTATAGTAAAAAGGACGAAGGGAATGGGTCATACCATAAGACCTCATCTGAAAGTCCTCTGAGGTATTTCAAAGTTGCCCTGATATTTCCAACAGGATGGATCAGCCAGTTCGGCGCCCCGACAAAAAAACCTAGAATACCTCCCGCTGCAATATAAAAAAACCCTTTGAAAATACTGAACTCTTTCCTGAGGTAAAAAAGGGGAATTAGTAGAGCTATTCCGAAGAATGCGCCATTGAATTTTGATGCTACCGATAAACCAAGAAAAAACGAAGCTGAAAACAGATGAAGTTTATTTTTGGTCTTGAGAAATTTTAACGCAAAATATGCAACTACCGAGATCAGCAGCGTAAGAAGTACATCCGACTTGAAATTGTGTGAGTCTATAACATGAGGCCAGAATACAGACAATATCAAAGCAGCTGAGAGTCCGACATATTTATTGAAGAACTCTCTTCCGATTATATATATCATGTAAATGTTAAATGTCCCGAAGATTGCAGAGAGTAAACGCCCGGCCTTTAAAGTAAAGATAATTCCGAAATCAGAATGTTGAAAGAAATTATTAAAATCTATTATACCGAGAAAAATTGTAAGCTTTTTCAGGATCAGTGAAAAAACAAAATTCAAATAGAGGAAGAAAGGTGGGTAATAATGGACAGGGAAAGGATCTTTATGCAAATCCCAGGTCCAGGTGATCAAGCCTTTCCATCCGGTCTCGTCCGCTCCGAGAAAATCAAACCAGTGATTTATCCTTAGGAAAAATCCAATTGTTATGATGGTAAAAAGAGTGATCCGCAGATAAAGATCATTATTTTTTCTCATATCGAAATTATATCACATCATTATTTTCCCTTCTTCTAAAATGCAGAAACTGAACAATTTAAACAACAAAACGAATTCTATTGATTTAATTCCATCAATTTTGTTATAATGCTACAAAAGGGAGGCGAACTTGAAAAAATTAATAATTATTTTAACCCTGGTCTTAATTCTGTTTTCTTTATCTACAACGACTGTTTCAGGCAAAGATTACAACAGGCTTTTTCACAAATACGGACTTTTATACAATGATACATCTCAGGAGCTGTTCTTATATTTTGGTGTAAATTGGGATTATCATTTTTCAAAAGGTTTTATGATCACCCCGGAAGCAAATCTTTTTGTTAAACCGATCTGCAGAGTGATCTATTTTGAACCTGCAATAATATTGAACCTGAAACTTAATAATGCATTTATAGGTGCGGGGCCAATGAGATTATTCAGGATCGCCGGAGATGAATTGGTAGAGGAATTTACCGGCCTTAAGATCAATGTAGGATTCAGGCTCGGAGATATGGTTCTGAGACTTATGCACTTCTCACCGTTCGATGATCTCTTTGGAGATAATTGGGTCTCTGCTCAATTAGCATTTGAATTCTAGTCACTGGTCAAACAGGAGAATAAAATGAAAAAAACATTATCAATAATTCTTATAGTTCTTATTTTTTCTGTTGCTTTTTCCGGCAACCTTAAAGCAGATTCAACTAAGTTTTTTGCTAACTTCGGAATGATGACAGACGACTCATTCAGCTTTGATTACTATCTGTGGACAATTGGTGCAAATATTGATTTCAGTATAAATGACCTCTTTATGATAAGTCCGGAAGTGAATGTCGTTACCTATAAATTTGAGTTCTCGACCTTCCTTTTGGAACCGGCTGTTATCGCCAATTTTAAGCTGGGAACATTTTTCGTAGGAGCAGGACTCTCCACATTCATTGTGGTTACCGGAAGTGACTTTGGAGACCATTCTGATCTGGCTTTGAAGCTGAATGCAGGATTCATGGGGGACAACTTTAAGTTCAGAGTGTATATAATCACCCCTTTTGAAGATCTGTTGGGAAGTAATATTGTAGGAGTTCAGGCCGGTATCGGTTTCTGATCCACTCCAGATAATTACATTAAAGAAATAATGATCTTCTCCGGCGTAATCGGACAGTCAAAGTCAGGTTGAAGTTCCGGTTTCGCCGACAACAGACAATTATTAACAGCAAAATATCCTCCTATTCCATACATAAAAGGGGGCTCACCAACTGCTTTTGACCCGAGAACCGCATATGGGTTTTGCAGATCCTGCATCATTTCCACATTTATCTCATCAGGAATAAATTTAATATCAGGGACCTTATATGTAGAAGAACCTCCGGTAATGATCTGTCCCCCTTCCTCAAACAACAACTCTTCAATGGTTACCCATCCTAATCCCTGTATGAATCCACCCTCGATCTGTCCCAGATCTGTCTGACTGTCTAGACTTTTCCCGGTATCATGAACAATGCTCACTCTGTTGAATTTATAAACACCTCTTAATACATCCAACTCAGCTTCGATAAGAGCTGTACCGAACACATGATAAGCAAAAGGTTTCCCGCTCTCTCTTGTTTTATCAAAATATATATCAGGAGTTGCATAAAATGCCTGAGATGTGAGAGAAACACGCTCCGAATAGGCAATTCCGATAAGCTCATCCCATTTAAGAGTTTTCCCGTCACTATCACTGATAGCCTTTCCATTTTCAAATCTTATTTTCTCAACATCTGTTCCCAGTTTTTCTGCTGCAACTGACCGGAGTCTTTTAACAAGACCGATACATGCTGACCTTGTGGCCATTCCATTCAGGTCTGCACCGGAACTGGCAGCAGTAGGCGAAGTATTGGCAACTCTGGTTGTGTTGGTCGTCTCGATCCTCACTCGTGAAGGAGGAATGGAAAGAGTCTCGGCAGCAACATTTATCATCTTCTTGTTCACTCCCTGCCCCATCTCAACTGCACCAGTACTGACCGATACACTTCCATCCGTATAAATATGGACAAGTGCACCTGCCTGGTTCAACATCTTGTTCGTAAAAGATATCCCGAACGACACAGGCATAACAGCAGCTCCTCTTTTGATCAGATCATTTTGACGGTTAAAATCATCAATCTTTTTATAGGTTTCCTCGATCTCAAATTTTTCCTCAAGTTTTTCCCAGGTTGATAATATATTACAATTTTCTGTCACCATTCCATAAGGGAACACATCTCCTTCCTTAAGAAGGTTCATCTTCTGTATCTTCCTGGCATTTATATTTATTTTTGCTGCTGCTTTATTGATCGCAGACTCAATAACAAACATCGCCTGCGGCCCCCCAAAACCTCTGAATGCTGTAAAAGGGGGAAGATTTGTATAACAACTTATCCCTGTCACTCTGACATTAGGGATAAAATAAGAGTTGGTGGCATGAAAGAGTGCCCTTTCAAGGATAGCCGTTGACAGATCTGCATAAGCCCCGCAATTTTGATAAAAAGTTGCTTCATATGCGACAATCTTTCCTGAGCTGTCCAGCCCTATCTTGAAATCGGATGAGAAAGGATGCCTTTTCCCTGTATTTCGTATATCCTCTGATCTTGATAATACTATTTTAACAGGTCTTTTTGTTATATATGCACCCAATGCAGCCATTGCCGCCCAGGGGGTAGCCTGATCTTCTTTTCCTCCGAAACCGCCTCCAAGCCTCCTGACATCTACTTCAACCCTGTTCATTGGGATCCCCAATACACCTGATACCGCTTTTTGAACGGCAGTAGGTGATTGAGTAGAAGAGAGGATCTTCACACTATCCTTCTCAACCGGATAAGCAAGTGATGCCTGAGTTTCCATATAAAAATGCTCCTGTCCTCCGGAGTCAACTCTACCCTCTGCCACGACCTCACACTTTGCCCAGGCTGAATCTGTATCACCATGATCAAATGTCCTTGCCGGGACAATTAGATTTCCTGCCCGAAACGACTCTCTCGGGTCTGTGATTGCAGGAATGGATGATATATCTACCTTTATCTCCTTTAATGCCTCTCTGCCTGAATCAAGGCTATCTGAAAGAATTAATAGAATTGGTTCACCGGCAAATTTAACTATACCGTCAGACAACAATTCTTCATCCCTGATAATTGCACCTATCTGATTCTCTCCCGGTATATCATGATGGTCTAAAATTTTTACAACTCCTTTGACAGAAAGAGCATTTCCCAGATCTATTTTCCGGATCTTTCCATGTGGAATGTCTGAAGTGAGAACTGTTCCATAGAGGATATCATGTGGAAGCGTCAGATCATCGATAAACTGAGATTCTCCCCTCACATGCTTAACGATCTCATTGTTATTCATTTACATCCACCCTTCCAATTTAACAAAATGGGCTTTGATAAGCCTCCTTAACAACTCTCTCTTGTAATCCGAAGAGCCTCTTACATCACTTATAGGTGAGATCTCATCCATTGCTACTTCGATGACGCTATTCATGGTCTCTTCGCCAATTTTTCTTCCTGTAAGATATGAACTACTCTCCTTAAGGAAAAGTGGAACTGCCGCTACCCCTCCTGCAGAAAGATCACATCTTTTTATAACATCTCCATCAAGACAAAAACTGGAAGCAGAGTTACAGCTCGCTATATCCAGATATTTCCGTCTTGATACTTTTTCAAAATTAAAGAACCTGTTCTCTGAATATTTTGGAACCCTCATTTTCAGTATCAACTCACCTGCTTCAAGGTCCATAACCTTGTAGTCTTTGAAAAAATCTCTGAGCAATACTTCTCTTACTCCATTTTCTGATTTTATATCAAGAACAGCATCAAGTACCAGGAACAGGACAGATAAATCTCCAATAGGGGAAGCATTTGCAATATTCCCTCCAAGGGTCGCTGTATTTCTAATGATCTGAGACGAAATGAGATACATAAAATCAGAGATACCCGGAACATACTGATTTAGTATTTCGGAATCAATGATATCTTCAACCGTTGAACCTGCACCTACATGGATAAAATTATTATCTTCAAATATTTCAGAAATATTCTCAATATCTGAGATCAATCTTACTTCAGGCCCTGGCCTTCCGGGTCCACTTACAAGCAGGTCTGTCCCTCCGGCTAAGAACACAGGAGCTTCTCTCGGATCTGTGATGATTGAAGATTTTTCAGAATTATTTTTTATTTTGTTAAGTCTTCTTTTTACGGAACCGAAATATTCGGGAATAATTGATAATTCCGCAAGAGAGTTGATCCGGTCTTCTTTATCAAATCCTGATTCAGCAGCCAACAAGATCTTCTCAGTGGCCCTTTTTATCGAGTAATATCCTGTGCATCTGCATATATTGCCATCAATCGCATTGAGAATGTTTTCTTTTGTCAGATCCTTGGAAGAGAGCAAGAATCCGGTTATCGACATTATGAACCCGGGTGTACAAAATCCACATTGAATTGCTCCCTCATCAACAAATGCTTTCTGAACAGGTGAAAGTTCAGTCATATTTATACCTTCAAGAGTTACAAGGTGCTTCCCATCCAATTCACCGGCAGGCAGAAGACACGAGGCCACATTCCTGTATTTCAATTTCCCGTTATCCAACGAACCGAGAATAACGGTGCACGCACCACACTCGCCTTCTCCGCATCCTGTTTTTACACTTGAGAGCCCCTTCTCTTCCCTTAAAAATCTTAATGTAGGAAACAGAGGGTCCAGATCAACAGTCAACTCTTCATCGTTTAGTATAAAGTTTATTTTCATTTTCAATCCATGAAATCTTTTGAAAGATGTTTCAATTCCCCTTTTTCATATCTCACCGATTGAATTTCGGCCACTATTGCAAGAGCTATTTCCGATGGACTTCTCCCCCCGATATCAAGGCCAGCCGGAGAGAACAGGACAGAGGTGTCCAGAGGGACCTTCAATTCCTTTCTAAGTCTTGAGATCATTGTATCGATCTTTTTCCCTGATGCAACAACTCCGATGTATTTTGGTGTAAATCCTCTTTCCAGAATATTTTTTAATATCATATAGTCAAGTTCATGAGAATGAGTAGCAATTACAATGTAACTACTATCCAGAGTCCCGATATTGTTAAATATCCCGGAAGGATCTTTATAATGAACTTTTCTCTGATCTATAATACCTTCAAGTACATCTGCCCTATCATCTACAATTGTCAGTCTGTAATTTATCCCTTTCAAGTACCGGATCAGGCTTTTCCCCACATGGCCTGCTCCGAATAAGTAAACCTGCTCCTCCACTCCTGTATATTCAAGGAAAAATGTAACTTCTCCTCCACAAAGCATCCCGGTTTTTTCACTATCAGGTTTAACTTTATCCTTATCAAGCATATATTTCCTCAAAACACTTTGTCCTGATAACAGGACTTTCCCTGCCTCTTTTAAAACAAGTTTTTCAAGAGTTCCCCCACCAATAGTTCCATACATTTCCCCTTCAGATACATAGATCATCTTTCCACCGGTCTCTGAAGGGCCGCTCCCCTTTTTCTCTATAACTGTAATTACTACGAACTCAGAATCACTCTCATTCAGCTCAAGAATTTTTTTAAGGATTTCAGATTTTTTCATATGAGGTTATTTTTTGTATACCGGGAACGTAAGCTTCCTGCTCCATTCCGGAGGTGTTTTCTCCCTGTTGATCCTCTCTATTAAAAGAAGTGCATAACGGATCGTCTGCCTCATCCCCTCGAGGCTCCATTTCGGATCGTACTCGTCTTTAACTGTATGGTACGTTTCAGTCCAGAACTTTTTATAAAGGTTCAGTCCGGAATCATCATCCTCTCCTGCACTGATCCATAATGAGGGGATATCTGCCATTGCAAAGGGGAATTGATCAGAGCGGAAAAAGAAACCCTGATTAGACATCGAAAAATATTTATATTCTACACCTTCCGCTTCGGCAATTTCTTTGAGGGTATTCTCCATCGTTGAAAATCTTGCTCCAACACCGATAAGGCTTTCGCTTCTCCCCCATACAGGTGTAGATTCAAAATTTATATTTGCAATTAACTTCCCACCGTCATAATTTGCGACAAAATATTTTGATCCGAGAAGATTCGCTTCCTCAGCATTGGGGCCGAGTATGATAATAGAATAATAAAGTTCGCTGCTGTACTTTTTCAATATTTTTGCTGTC
>DBOL01000002.1:46253-46610 GCA_002299555.1 Candidatus Aminicenantes bacterium UBA647 | reverse complement strand
ACCGCTACACCGGGAATTCCACTTTCCTCTCCTGTCCTCTAGTTATGCAGTTTCAAAGGCACTTCCTCAGTTAAGCTGAGGGATTTCACCCCTGACTTGCAAAACCGCCTACATTCGCTTTACGCCCAATAAATCCGAGTAACGCTTGCCCCCTACGTATTACCGCGGCTGCTGGCACGTAGTTAGCCGGGGCTTCCTCTGGAAGTTAAGTCAAGCATAATAGTTATTAACTACTATACATTTAATCCTTCCTGACAGAGGTTTACGATCACGAGGACCTTCATCCCTCACGCGGCGTCGCTGCGTCAGGCTTTCGCCCATTGCGCAAAATTCCCCACTGCTGCCTCCCGTAGGAGT
>DBOL01000002.1:45634-45940 GCA_002299555.1 Candidatus Aminicenantes bacterium UBA647 | reverse complement strand
CTGCTGCCTCCCGTAGGAGTCTGGACCGTGTATCAGTTCCAGTGTGGCCGGTCAGCCTCTCAGCTCGGCTACCCATCATCGTCTTGGTAGGCCATTACCCTACCAACTAACTAATAGGACATAAGCTCATCCTCAAGCGAGAGGTCCCGAAGGATCCCCCCCTTTGATTTCAACCATTATAAATCGAAATTTTATGCGGGATTAGCCCATCTTTCGACGAGTTGTCCCCCACTCAAGGGTAGATTACCTATGCATTACTCACCCGTCTGCTACTCTACTCGCTTTCCGAAGAAAACTTTCGCGTTC
>DBOL01000002.1:0-45306 GCA_002299555.1 Candidatus Aminicenantes bacterium UBA647 | reverse complement strand
GCATGTGTTAGGCACGCCGCCAGCGTTCACTCTGAGCCAGGATCAAACTCTCCAGTTTGATTTATCTAGCTATTTTTTTTGTCTGTTTTTATCGTACTTAAACCGCACTCTGGATGACACTTTCCAAAGTGCAGAGTCTTAATTATTGGCTTAAACTCACTCTACTCAGATTTCAAAGATCCTAATTTTCTTCACCGAAGAAAAACGTTGTGATTATACCCGATTATTTCATCTTGTCAACAGAAAAAATGAAAAAATTTATTTTATCGAATAAAATTCCCTATTTTTTTTTGAAACTCAAAAAAACACAAGTCAGAAACTCTTATTTTTTCGCTTAATTATTATTATGTAGTAAAAAAAAGAGAATTTCAAATAAAAAAAAATTTTTATATATATTAAAAAGCAACATAAATTCAAAGCTATATCGGCGTTTTTGAATGTTTCATATCAAAATTCTTCCTCTTTTATAAATAAAAACAGCACTGATTGTTGAGATATTTGTTAAAATACTTTATATATTACCATGTTGGTTAAGTTTTCTGACAAAACAGGAGGAAAAATGAAAAAGCTAATAAAAGTTATATGTGTAATGATCATAATTACAGGAATATCGTATTCCCAGACAATTAACATATCATCACCCAAGGGAAGTGATATCTGGTACAAAGGGAAAACAAACGACATCAAGTGGACCATTTCAGGAAATATGAACAACTTTGTAAAAATAAGATTATTCACTAAAGACGGAAGACAAAAATTGCTGGCAATAACTGACAAAACTCCCAACAACGGGAGTTTTCCATGGACAATCCCTTTCACTTTCGCTAGCGATGAGTATATTGTAAGAGTTAAAACCATTGATAACAATGTTTTCGCAGATAGCAATAAGTTCAGGATATCTGAAGAATCCGCCCCTCCCCCGGCCAGTCCTTCCAGAGACAGGTTCAAAGCCAAAGCCTTAAATGTCAATCCCATTGCAAAATCAGGCCCAACCTCGATCAGACCCACACCTTCTAATGCACCTGACCTTGTTATCACCAGCTTCAGACAGGATCCCCCTAACCCCCAAAAGAGTGAACATTGGAGGTTTGAGGTTTCGGTAAAAAATATAGGTAACGTCAATGCATTTTTCCCTAAAGGGTTTAATACCATTGGCCATAATGCAAAAGGTACCCTTGTGGGGAAGACGGAGAATAGGGATATTACTATACCCCCCGGACAAACTCAGAAATTTGTACAATACAGCGGCATTAACAAAGTCGGGACGTTCCCGGTAACATTCAAAGTTGATCCAGGAAATATTGTTAACGAATCCAATGAGATGAACAATAAAAAATCCGGTAATTTTACAATAACAAAGCCAAATGGTGGAGCCGATCTTGTAATAACCAAAATAACAACCGATATTCCAAGGACAACACAAGGGTTTTACGTCCACATAACAGTGAACAACAAAGGACTTGGATTTAATCCCATTCAGGGGCAACAATTGTGGATAAAAACTATAAAAGGCAACCCTATTTTTTCATTTAAAGGACTTTTAAACGTGAAACCAGGCGAATCACGAACAGTTAAATGTTGGGTAGTAAACCCACCTGCCGGGTCAATCTCCTGGGAAGTCAAAGTTGATCCTGACAACCTTCTTTCAGAAGCTAATGAAAACAACAACGTAAAAGTTCTACATCTGACAGTTAAATAGTATTAGCAATAGGATTAACTTTGCAAACTTCTTATTCTCACCGATAAAAGTTATATCGTCCCCTTATTCTATCTTGTTGCTGTCCATGTTCCGGAAATATTCCCGGGATTCTCTACCAGTGTTCCCGATATAAGTGTATCACTGGACTTTGTCCCGGTAAAATCATCAACCCGGCCTGCTGCGACCCATGTTATCGAAAACTTAACAGTATCTCCATTTGTTACAGTATAAAGTCCAACTCCCGTGTGAGGTTCACAAGTACACGAAGATGTACCTGATGTCTCTGATCCTGCGAAAGTCACCTTGCAATCGTATACATATGTTCCGGAATAGACAATATGAATATTCCAGGTCCCTTGAATATCAAATACATCCTTCTTACAAGATGGTAAAAACACGATCAAAACTGCGATCAACAACAACACTCCAAACATTGATTTTTTCATAATAATTCTCCTTTCCATTAATATTATTAATAAAATTTATCCTTTGTTTATCTCAAATTATTATAATTAAATTTTTGAACTGTTTATTTCTATTAAGATTTAACCTATTGTAATTCTGAAATATCCACTCTTCTTATGATCGTGTAGTTCCAGAATCCGATGATCCCGTCCTTAGTGATCAGCCAGTTATCAAGATTCTCTTCCAGATATCCGGGCCACCCGTCATATATTTCAGCTGTAACATCTGCAAAATTTTCAAATTTCAAAATATGCCAGGACCAAATTCTGTTATCCGGCCCTACCAGGTCCTTATTCAGATAAACTCCATCACCAGACCCTTTATCTATTTCTGCAACAATTATTTTAATTCTTTCTGACCCATCTATTATCCTGTCTGCGATCAATATATCATCTGATCCGGTTAAAGGCAGTATGTAAGAGTCATAATGGTTCGGGACAATTTCACTGACAAGATAATACACGGTAGATATCCCAGACTCTTCTGCAGGTAATTTCTTGCAATGTATCTGTAAAAGTACAACGATCATTGATAAAGTAAGCAGCAAGTATATTTTCCTCATCACTTTAATTATAGCAGAATAAATAACTCAATATCATCGGTTCAATTACTTTCAGCCTGCTTCAGTTTTATATGGATAAATTCCAGTTTTTTTTGATACTTTTCCTTTTCCTTGTCAGATCCAGCATATTTTTGTCCTTTTTTTAAGTATTTTTTTGACTTGATCAGATCGCCCACTTTGTAATAGGCGGCAGCTAATTTTTTATAGAATTCAGATTTTTTAGGATCTCTTTTGATAGCTCTTTTAAAATTTTTGATAGCATCTCTATAATTTTGCCTGTTATATTCAGTTAATCCAAGATCAAAGTGATAGTATGGATTCATTCTCATGATCTTTTTTATCGTGTCTTTGAGCTTGTCAGATTTTTTTTTAAATCCCTGGGATTCATACAATCCTGCAAGATTCATCTTCGCGGTATGATTTTTTGTATCCAGAATAATTGCCCTTTCAAAACATTCCTCAGCTTCGTCAACCCTTTTTATCGCTTTGAAGAGAACTCCAAGATTTGACCAAACAAAAGAAAACGAACTATCAAGATCAATACTTCTTCTCAGTAACTTCTCTGCAAGTGAATAATCCTTTTTGAGTAAAGCTTCAGAACCGATATTATTAAAATAGTGGGCTTTCGCCCTCTTATCTCCAACTACTTTTCTATTCCAGAATTTTTTCTCACTCCTATATTGAAAATCAACTTCATAAATTCTGGTTCCAATCTCAACAACACTGTTAATATGAGTGCTGAACACTATCATATTGCCCCGCCTTTCCCAGTCTAAAAAATCTGAAACCTCCTGGAACTTTGCCCTCAACCCGGCATACCTTGCCATTGAGATGAACATTGCAGTATAAGACAAACAATTTCCGGTCCTTTTCTCAAAAGTTTCTGAGGCAGTATAAGTTCTCACACTTGAGTAATCAAAACCGACTACAGACCGGTCAAAGATCAATTCAACTATTTTATCCAGCCTCCTCTTCTCTCCCTTTACCGGCAAGACATGCTCATCCAGCAGTTCTTTCATCTCATTGTTTAGTGAAAGGAAATATCTATCAGCGACTATTTCCTTTTCAGAGGTTTTTAAGTCAGGATATACTTGAAAGCAAACTAAAATGATGAAAAATAAAAAAATTGATAACTTTTTCATATAACGTATATATGAATACTATATAGAAAATTTTCAACAATCTCTTTTTATTACTGTATTAATTAAGTCCTATTTGGTTTTGTCTTCCGAATAAAACTTTTTGTAAAAAAAGATCATGATCGAGCTGAGAATAATTGAAGCAGTTATAGTAAAATATATGGAGTCAATAATAACTTTGTCTTTTAATATTCCTTTGTCTATAGCAGTTATTGCTATTGCAACAGGTGCTATCCCCCTTGCAAAGAGTGAGTTGATAAGGAAAAGTTCACCTTTGCTGAAATTATTCTTTATGGGTCCTATAAAGTGACCGATCTGCCTGAAAACCATGATTATCAGAGCGGCAGCCGAGCCTATGAGGATCGCTTTTTTATTTGATATATCCAGAAGGATCCCGATATATACAAAAAAGAAAGTTTTAAGAAAAAAAGATATTTCATCATAAAAATCTTTTTCTCTCGGGGAGATAACCTTTTTAATAGATCCATTTTCGACATTCTCATTTTTTATGATCTTTTTCACTGACATCCGTAATTTCACCGAGTTCGTGAGAACCAGTCCAAAGAAAAGAGCTGCAATTGCCCCATTTCCTCCGAGGTATTCAGTAAGGAAGTATAAAAGAACTACATATCCGATCGTAACCATATAATCCTTGTCTTTAACAAATTTTTCCTCAAGGTATATCCATATAGCACCTGCAATGATCCCAACCATGCTTGCAATTGCGAAAAGTGCAGCAAGATGTCCAAGGATATCTTCGGCTGAAAATGCACTGGTAAGTTTCAGGTCCATCATCGAAAGAGCAAAAACAATGGCGAGAACATCTGTCATCGCTGCTTCTACCGTGAGGACAGATCTGATCTCCTTCCCCGGGTTCAGCTGACTCAGCACCGGTAGAACAAATGATGTCGAAACTCCTCCAAGTGCAAAACCGATCATAAGAGAGATGGTGAAGTCAAAACCGGACAATGAGAAAAGGAGAGTAACACCAGCTGAAGAAATAATGAAAAAGAATATCGCCAGAAGAATCCCTGACGAGAAGCCTTTGAAGAAAGATTTCAGATCAAGTTTCAATGACCCTTCGAACATAAGGAAAAGAAGTGTAAAAGTGGTAAAGAAAGGGGCCAGCATCCCGAGAGAATCAGGTCTTATATAATTTAGCACATTAGGCCCGATAAAAAATCCCAATAAGATCAGCAGCAGTGTATCTGAAATATTAAACTTTTCAAAAATAAGTTCAGCAATGTATCCAAATATAATGATTAAAGAAAAAAGTAATAAAACAGAGTTCACGTCCATGCAGAATCTCCTTTAAATGGGATGCAGCAACCGTTTGATCCTGACCGGTTCAAATTTATCTCAAGAAAAATTAGATCTAAAATGCAGCTATTATTCCTGTTACAACTCTGAGATATTCTCCATAATTACTTTCAAATATATAATCTAATTC
Source organism: Candidatus Aminicenantes bacterium UBA647 (assembly GCA_002299555.1). GTDB lineage: Bacteria > Acidobacteriota > Aminicenantia > UBA2199 > UBA2199 > UBA647. The sequence goes on along the minus strand of DBOL01000002.1, from coordinate 39,991 downwards.
AGCGAGGAAACGTATGTTTCTGGTGAAAAGATACCCGGCATGAACAGCCGCTGAACGGTAGTTCTGCAACTCATCATCAGATTCGACCCAGTTATAAAGCCCTGCAGCATACCATGGAGAGTCAACTCCGCCGAATGTGTAGATCATTTCAACAAGGCCGCCTCTCGTTTTAAAATCCCCGGGAGCTTCATATTCCATGAATGGATTGTCATCGGTTCTATCCAGATACTGGAAGTTTATCTCAAGGGGATATAAAGATATTGTAAAATCACCCCCGAACATTGAAACTTTATTTGTTATTCCATCTGCAGATTCCCGGCCATAAAATGCTGCAGCTCCGACCCTGAAATGTTTCCCAATATCTTGAGAAACTCTCCCGAAAAAATTTTTGAAACTATCATCATCAAAGTTCTTGAATTCATTCGCTTCATAGATACCGGTCCCATTTAGAAGTTCAACAACCAGATCAGGCCCGCCTTTCGGGACGGTATAGCTGAGCATTACTCCTCTATCATACTTTAGGTCAAGGTGTGAAAATCCCGGCCTCGCCCTGTAGATCATATAGTTTTCGAAAGTGAGTTTCAGTTCTCCTTTGAACAAAGGATCTGATATCTGGAACTGACCCAGGGCAAATGAAACTCCTGTTCCGAATACATCATTAAACATTATGAATGCATCTTCAAGCCCGGCGATCTTGCCTCTTTCACCAAAGAAGAAATAAAAATAGTATGATACATTTTTTGCTATCACTCCGCCTGAGACCAGTTTAACATTATAGGGGGAAGAAATATCAAAAACCTCTTCACCGTACTTGTTCCGTGTAACAAACAGGTCTAATCTTAGAGCAACAGGAAAACTCCTCATAAGTAACAGCTTATCGTCACCGGTGTCAGTATGATAACGGGAGGGAACTTTTCCGTCTATTGTAAAACCATTCCCTGCAAATTCGTCCCCGAACGGTTTAAGCCTGGGGAAAGGATCATGACAGGTTTTGCATGATAATTTATGTTTCCTTGCAAATGCCGGAACGCCTTCAAGATCAACTGGTATAAAACTTATTAAAAACCCTATTGTAACTGCTAACAATGCAATTCTTTTCATTTCATCCTCCTGATCAGTCATAAAAAACTGTGATTTTAGTACTATGATCATTCACTTTAATTATCTCTGTTGCCTCTCCAGGTACCTTTAGAAGATCTGCTACAGGTTTTACAAGTTTTTGATAATTTAAAGTTGCAGTAACAGTCACTTCTCCTTCCGCAATCTCATCAGGGAGAAGAAAAGTAAAAGTTTCGATCTTTGTTTCCCTCGGTCCTATTCTGTAATCAACACCGAGAGATTTCGTATTCCATTGCTGAATGGTCATTCTGCCCTGAGGGTCAAAATATGGCATTCTGAAGATCCTGTCGCCAAAGGGTACTCCATCCCTTTGAACACCTTTGAAATCAGGATCATCCAACGCAATCCCCATATCCTGATAAGCTAAAACATCTGTGGAGATTGTATACTCTTCTCCCTCAAACCCTTTTTCATCTACTTTCATATGATATGTTTTTCCGGAGGAATCCTTCGCTTCTACATGAAGCCATACGATCCTGTCCTCGACAGACCCGGTGGGAAACTTATGACCTGTCTTCTGGTTGAACAATGCGACCGTAAACTTTACTTTGTCCCCGGGTTCAAATTCTCTGCTTTCCGGATGTATCCTCAATTCAATAGTTCCCTGAACTTTACCTTTATCATGAGCTCCATGAAAAAGGTGCTGTCTGGCATCAGGATATTCTTTCCCCATAAGCGCAGTCTTCATCGGCGCATTTGTCATATGACAATCGTGACATCTCACTCCCTCTTTTGAATACGGCCCTTCTTTCCATTCAAGATGAGTGGATTTGACCCATATTCCGAACGGATTCATTTCATTGTGACATGTCCCGCAGAATTCCGGTTTCCTTAAAAATTCAGATTTTTTTGTGATATGCTCAGGAGACACTTCTCCTTCTCTCGGCCCGTACTTTACACGGCCGGGATCTGAAATATAATTAAAATTGTGCGGTATTTCACCTTTGAATCCGGTTACTGTATGACAAAAATCACATGAAACAGATTCATTAGCTCTGCTATTCTCTTCCGGTTTTGGTGGAGGGACATCTCCTGCCATGAAAGACATAGGTGCATGGCATCCGTTACATCCATCTGCTACTTTTGCCACTTTCTCATCTTTTTCCCCATGAGGGATAGCCAGTTTAAAATATTCGATCTCATCCCAATGATGAGTATATGCCTGAGACATCATTGCCTGTTTCCATTGCTGATATATATCAGTGTGACATGATGTTCCGCATAACCCCGGTTTCTGAAATTCCTTATATTTTTTTGTCCCGAGAGACTCTTCACCTACCTTTATCTTGTCCGGTGATTCAGCCGGTAAGGACATGAATAAAAACAAAAAAAAACTCAATATAGCAATTGACCTCATATTTCCCCCCTGATCATAAATTAGATATTAACTAAATTATAATGAAAAAAAATCTTTTTCTCCAGTATTAAATTTCTTTTTTTAACTATTTATTATCAGATGCGAAGAAATACTAAAAGTACATCTATTAAGGTGAAATATGAGCCAATACATTCTTTACGAGAAAAAATGTTGATCCCCAGATAGCTGCTGAATAGAGAAGGCCCGCTTGTGCAAACTGGTCTTTATATTGCTTCATGCTCCGTTCTTTTTATGATCTCATCCTGAAGCTCTTCAACAAGATCGACAAAATAATCACTATAACCGGCAACCCTTACTATAAGATCTCTGTACTTCTCCGGTTCCTTCTTTGCATCTTTGAGAGTTGAAGCATCAACAACATTGAATTGGATATGATGACCGTCAAGACGGAAATATCCTCTTATCAGACTGATGATCCTGTTTAGTGAAGTTTCGTCCTTAAAGAACGAAGGGGTGAATTTTTGATTCAAGAGTGTCCCTCCTGTCCTGAGATGGTCGATCTTCGAAGCTGACTTAAGTACTGCAGAAGGCCCATTCCTGTCAGCACTCTGGACCGGAGAGATACCCTCGGACAGAGGTTCACCTTTCTTTCTCCCATCGGGGAGTGCTCCGATAACACTTCCAAAGTAGACGTGAGAAGTTGTCGGGAGCATATTGATCCTGTGTACACTCTTCCTTGGCCCATTCCTGCCATCCACTGAATCATGAAAAATATTAAAAACTTCCACTGCCAGCTCATCCGGATAGTCTTCGTCATTTCCATATTTAGGTGTCTCCTCGATGAAATTTTTCCTGATATCATCATATCCATCGAAATTTTTATCCAGAGCATTTAAAAGTTCGTTCATGGTAATGTGCTTGTTATCAAACACATTATATTTGACCGAAGCAAGTGAATCTGTAAGAGAACCCAGTCCTACTCCCTGAATATAAGTGGTACTATATCGGGCTCCTCCACTATTATAATCAACTCCATTCTTAATACAGTCCTCGATCAGAAGAGAGAGGAAAGGTGCAGGCATATTTCCTGAATACACATCTCCTATGATATTGTTCCCTCTGATCTTGATCCCTGCAAAATGTTCCACCTGTTCTCTGAAAGCATCAAGTAGTTCATCGAATGAGGAAAACTTCCCGGGCATGCCTGTTCCCAGTCCGATCTTTTTCTTCGTACGTGGATCAAAGCCATTATTCAATGTGATCTCAAATATTTTTGCAAGATTAAAATAGCCTGACAGGATATAACTTTCAGTACCGAAGGCACCGCTCTCGACACATCCCGATGCTCCTCCTGCACGTGCATCTGTAATATTCTTCCCCTGAGAAGTGAGTTCCTGAATGATCGCATCCGTATTAAATATAGAAGGTTGTCCGAAACCGGTTGAGATTATTTTCAAAGCTCTTTTTATAAAAGAATCGGGATTCTTCTTGCTTACCTGGATCATTGAGCTCGGCTGCAATATCCTCATTTCTTCTATTACTTCAAGTATCAGATATGATAGTTCGTTCACTGCATCAGAACCATCCGGTTTAACACCTCCGACATTAATAAGGGTAAAATCGGTGTATGTATTACTTTCCCTGGCAGTTACTCCCATTTTTGGGGGAGCAGGGTGATTGTTGAATTTGACCCAGAATGATGAAAGCAGCTCTTTTGCACTCTCTTTTGTAAGGGACCCGTTATCAATTCCCTCATTAAAAAAACCGATCAGATGCTGATCAAGCCTGCCCGGATTAAAAGAGTCCCATGGATTCAATTCCGTGATAACCCCGACATGGAGGAACCAGTAGTGTTGGAGCGCTTCATGAAAAGTCCCTGGTTTAACGGCCGGTACCTTCCTGCAAATTTCTGCCATTTTATTGAGCTCTGATCTCCTCATGGGATCTTTTTCTGAGAAAGACATCTCTTCCAGTTTCTCGGCATACCTCTTTGCATATAGAACTATTGCCTCGGCAGAAATACGCATTGCATTCAGTTCTTCGATCTTAGCCGGACTGTCAGGATCATTTATCAGATCAAGTTTTGAAACAGAATCATCTATCTCTGCAATCAAATCTTCCATACCTTTCCCGAACATTTTTTCACCGAGAACGGTATGACCCGGAGACCTCTGCTCCAGAAATTCAGTAAAAACTCCGGCATTATATGAATCTTTCCACTCCCGGGGAAGGCGGGAAAACATAATATCTCTGATACTTCTATTCTCCCAATAAGGGATTATTTGTTCTTCATAGATCTTTTTTACTTTTTCATCTGCTTTGAAAGATACTTTTTCTCTCTCATCTATCATTTCAAGATCATTTATGTTGTGAACACATACTTCCGGATAGGTTGAAGTGGCTTTGGGTTCAGGGCCACGCTCTCCGACTATCAACTCTCCATCATTCATGGGGATATCCTTGTTTTCAAGAATATATTTGAAAGAAAGTGCTCTCTGCACAGGTATGGATTTCCCTCTTGCCTCGACTGATCCGTAAAATTCTGTTAACAGAACTGCCCTCTCTACTGAAATTTTGTTAACTGCATTCAGGCTTTGTTCTCTCAGTTTTTTTATTCTCTCGTTCATTTTCAACCCCCGATCCCAACTTTAAACCCGTTTATTTTTAACATTTCTTCAACTTCCTGAATTCTATCATCAGAGGAAGGAGAAAGGAACTCAGTGGAAGAATCGATATTCAATTTCTTATACTTGGATATCCCAAGTCTGTGGTATGGCAGAAGATCAATGATCGGAGAGTTTGTCAGATCTTTAAGAAAATTTATCATATCAGAAATATTTTCCTTATCATCATTATAGCCGGGGATAAGCGGAAATCTTATTCTTACTACCCCATTATTGTCGAAAATGAACTTAAGGTTATCAAGGATCTGCTTATTGTCCACTCCGGTAAATTTTTTATGCTTCTCAGGATCCATCACTTTAAGGTCATAGAGAAAAAGGTCGGTGTACGGAAAAACATCATTAATAACAGATCTGTCAACAAACCCGGTTGTATCCAGTGCAGTATGGATCATATTGTTTTTCATCTCTTTAAGAATGGCTACTAAAAATTCCGGCTGATGCAACGGTTCACCACCTGAGAAAGTTACACCACCACCAGACTCTTCAAAGAAGACAAGATCCTTTTTCAATTCTTCTATTACGTATGTACTATCTACTTTCCTGCTCTTCCCCCCATTTTCTTTAAAATGGACCCTGCTCTCCGGATTGTGACACCAAAGGCAATCCAAAGGACAACCGGTCATAAAAAGGGTTGTACGGATTCCCGGGCCATCATGAAGTGCAAACCTTTTTATATCAAATATATTTCCATCCATGTTTTCTACCATTCTCCTTAGATAGATCAGGAATTAAATAGTAGCAAATCTGACAACAGCTAGTCAATCACATTTCTCATTAAGTTACTTTGATCCAAATGCTCACAAAGTGATCATCTTAATTATGGTGTATTGAATAATTCTTTAAATTAAAATAGAATGCTAAATTAAAATTATTTGTTATTAATTACGAAGAGGTGAATATGTCTGACGAAAACAAAAGCATTTTCAAATCAGTATTAAAGGAAATTTCCCAACCATTTATCGATCTTGCCCATACTTCAAGAGCACTTTTCGGAGTTAACCTTATGTATGTTTTTGAGGGAATAACATATTTCGGCGTTGTCGGACTATTGGCAATTTTCTTCAACGAATACATCCAATTATCAGATGTTCAGGCAGGCCCTATGATCGGTTTCCTCACCGGAGGTATAACTCTTGCCATGCTTATACTTGGAGCAACTGTTGACTGGATCGGTATCCGAAAAGCATTGTTAAGTGCAATGTTCTTTATGCTCGGAGGGAGGATACTTCTGACATTGTCTCCTACTCTGGGTGAACCGGGTTTGTGGAATTCATCACACTGGATCGCAATGGGGGGCCTGGTAGGAATTATAATAGGTTACGGTATCTATCAACCCGCAGCATATGCAGCAGTGAAAAAACTTACAACCCCGAAAACTGCGGCAATGGGTTATGCAATGCTTTATGCCCTGATGAATCTTGGAGGATTTCTTCCCGGACTAATCTCTCCCCCTGTAAGGCGTGGCTTCGGTATCACAGGTGTATTCTGGGTATATGTTGCCTTAACTGTAATAGGGATAACCATAGTATGGTTCATCATATCTAAAAAGGCTGTAAAAAAAGCACTGGAGAACGTGTCTCTCGAAACAAAAGGCAAAATTGAAGACGAAAAGGATGAGATGAAAGACATGTCTGCAGGGGAAAAAATGAAATATTACCTGAAAAATTTCCCATTGAGAGACAGGCGGTTCCTGTTCTTCATTTTCATTCTTATTCCCGTACAAACACTATTTGCTCATAACTGGCTTACACTTCCTCTATATACGAGCAGGGCATTTGGAGGATTTGTAGCTAATAATTTTGAGTTCTTTGTCAATCTTAATCCAATACTAATTTTCATACTCACTCCGATAGTAACAGCCCTTACCATAAAGAAAGATACTTACAATATGATGATAATCGGAACCTTTGTTATGGCGGCACCAACCTTCATACTTGCTCTCGGCCCTAACTTTTATACTTTGATGGGTTATCTGCTCATAATGACAATAGGTGAAGCTATGTGGCAGCCAAGGTTCCTTCAATGGGTTGCAGAGATTGCGCCAAAAAATATGACAGGTATCTATATGGGGATAGGTCAATTTCCATGGTTCCTGACCAAAGTATTAACAAGCCTGTATTCCGGATGGTTCCTGATGAAATATTGCCCGGCAGATACACCGCAACCGGAATTAAATACTGAATTGATGTGGCTTGTTTATGGATTTATTGCCATTTCGACTCCCGTGGCATTGTTTATGGCTAAGAAATGGATGAAAAAAGGATTTAAAACTAAAGCAGAATAAAAAAAAAGGGGGATGAAAATTCATCCCCCCTTCAAATAAATATTATAGAAGTCTTTTAACCTCTTCCACCTTTTTTTCTTTGACCGTTGCCATCTCCGGTTCCGGTTCCGGTTCCGTCACAGATCCCTGTTCCGAAATTTCCACCGAAATTATGCAAATACTGAAAAGAGTTGAATGAGGAAGTAGCATTGATATTATTGGCATTTCTGACTCTGTTCATCTTCCCTTTCCCGGTTCCATAACCGGTTCCATCTTCAGGCCTGACCCAATCCGGGTCAACATTATTTGGAATTCCATCTCCATCATGATCCCTGAAATTGTCATTAATTCCATCTCCGTTCTCATCTATGAAAATACATGTACCTGTGCCATCTCCTGGACCGACACCATTTGCTGCGGCCAATGTAAGCACACCCATTACCATTATTGATAGTAATAATAAAAATAATTTCTTTGTCATTTCCGACCTCCTTTAGTTCCTAATAATACAATGCAAATTGATTGCCAACTTTTATAAATAATGCCTTAAAAATAATTCTCCTTTACCCGACTGCATTCCGGGGGTTTCCCAGACCTAATACATCAACACTATTGATCTGTAAAAAAGTAAATCCTTGCCGAATTTCGCAGAATATTGCGAAGTCACCATAGTGAAAAGAGACTTTTTTTATTGACCTGAATATCTTGTTGTTCTAAAATTAAATCAGGAAATTTTAATATGAATGACAAGTCAAGAATAAGGGCAGTACTGATAATTCTTGTAGCTATTATTTTAATCGATGTTTCAGGATTCATCCTGATAGAGAAGGTTAGCATCCTTGATGCATTTTACATGACCTTCATCACAATAAGTACAGTTGGTTTTGCAGAAGTATTCCCCCTCTCCAACCTGGGGAAACTTTTCACGATCTTTGTAATATTAAGCGGGCTTGGGACATTTATCTATTCAGTGGGCCTTATTGCCGAATATTCGGTGGAGGGGAGACTTAGAAAGATCCTCGGGAGAAGAAAAATGAAGAGTATCTCAAATTTGAAGGATCATATTGTTATAGCAGGATTCGGGAAAATGGGAGAAACTGTGGCAAAGGCATTCAGAGAACAAAAAGAAGAATTTATTATTATAGAGAATAATAGAGAGAGATTCACAGCCGGAGAAGAACTCGGTTATAAGATCCTCCTTCTTGATGCCACAATAGAAGATTCATTGATCATTGCAGGAATAAAGAATGCAAAAGTATATATTTCAATGCTCTCAGGTGATGCGGATAATGTTTTTACAATAATGAGTGCAAGGGAGCTTAACCCTGACCTTCATATAATTGCAAGAGGACAGGACAAGACAAATGAGAGCAAACTTTTCAAAGCAGGAGCAAACATTGTCATCTCTCCAGTTACTCTTGCTTCAAACAGGATCATAAACACTACTCTGAAACCGAATGTAGTTAATCTTATCGATCTTGTCACACAAACAGGCGACATCCCCCTTTCAGTAGAAGAGATAACAATATCAAAAAACTCCTCCTTAAAAGACAAGCTTATAAGAGAATCGGGATTACGTGAAAAAACCGAAGCAATGGTTGTGGGAATAAAGAGGGGAGAAAAAATGCACTTCAACCCTTCCCCATCAATGAAAATATTAGAGAATGATATTCTTATCCTCATTGGCGAAAAAAGTAAGTTAACTGATATAAACTAAAATAAATAAGTTCATACAACTCTACATTATACGAACCTTCGCCCCATTCGCCCAGAGTGGGGACGTAGCGTAACTTCGTAACTTTACAATCCTCATCTATCTCTATTCCCTCACTTCCATCACTTCGACAAGCTCAGTGACCATTTTGCATTTGTATGATTATATGCCCCCTGCCCCCTAAAGGGGGAGAAGGACTACGTCAAGTCTCCTTCAGGGGCAAGGTTAAAATTACCCTTTCAATATGTGTTGGATCAACCAAATATCAGATTATGCACTTAATCATATGGTTTTATACGTAATATTTTTTCGTGTTTTCATCTTGACATGTGTAATATTATTTCGTATTGTGTGTGTATGGGAAAATATTATTTTACAGAACAGATTGCTGAAAAGTTTAAATCTATAGACTCTTTACCGGATTGGTTGCAAAATTATCCGGACTTTAGAGATCAGATAAAAGTTCTGAGAGAAGCTCTGGGAATGACACAGGAACAGCTTTCTATTATGGTGAACAGATCGCTAAGGTCTATTCAGCAAATTGAAAATGGTGAAGCTATGCCGAAAATATCTACACTAAAAACAATTGCTAAAGCATTAAATACTGAATTGAAAATTTCCCTTATCCCCCGTCGCAATATTCTTGACCTTCTTGATGAGCTTGCAAGTAAGAAAGCAAAAGAACTTATAAACATCAGCGAAGTCAGTTCTACTCTGGAAATTCAAACCCCTTCAAATAATGAGAGCAAACGTCAGGTTGAAAATCTCAAGAATGAGATTCTTCAAAAGCGTAGGTCTATCCTGTGGACTCAGAAACGTAAAAAATGATTAACTCAAAACTTCCTCCAGGAGCTACTCCTTTAAGCCCCGAAGATTTCAAAGGATTAATCCCAAAACATATCACTACCAGATCAGAGTTAAATGATGCTGAGTTTATAAATATTACAAGAGTATCCAACAAATACCTTCTATCAAAAACGAAATTCAATTTTACTGTTGATAGCCTTTTCAAACTTCATAAAGAAATGTTTGGGAAAGTCTGGAGATGGGCTGGTCAAAAAAGGAGTACTGAAAAAAATATTGGAGTACTCTCTTTAAATATTGATATTGAGATCAAGAAATTTCTGGATGATCTGGACTTCTGGATTGAAAATTCAATGGATATTATTGAAATCTCTGCCAGGTCGCATCATAGGCTTGTTTATATTCATCCTTTTAATAATGGAAACGGCAGGTGGGCAAGGCTTGCTGTAAATTTATTTCTGATAGGCCACTCAGATTTGATTCTAAAATTTCCTGAGAACGAAATTATCCTGTCTAATGATATCAGGGATGCTTATATAGAAGCTCTTAGCTCTGCGGACCAAAATAATCTTTCAAAAATGATAAGTTTTCATAAAAAATACATTACTGAATTTACTATATGATTGATTGACTCAGAATAAAAAAAGGAGAAGCGGCAGGGCAACCGCTTCCCCTTTTACAGTTTAAATAAATATTAGAGGAAGATTTATCTTAAATCCTTATTAAAAATCCATTGACCATGTCAGCACCACATATCTCTTTGGTGCAGGCCTGAAAAAACTTGCATTTGAAAATTCAGAATATAGTGTATTTGTCAGATTGCCGGCAATAATACCGAGGCGCATCGGAGTTTTACTATCCCTGAAGAGATTCAAACCGGCACTTGCACTATGTACGGTAAATCCGGGGATTGTATCGCCGATCGGATTGTCTCCAAGCTGAACTTCCTTCTGTTCACCATTCATCCTGAGATCGTAAGATGCCCAGAATAGTCCGCCGGGGTTGTCATACCTTAAACTAAAATTAAATTTTGAAGAATAAGTATCAACATAAGGTGTTTCCGGATCGCCCAGATTATCTGAACTAAGATTTGTATAATTGAAATTTAAAGATAATCCAAAATCAAGATAAACACCTGCTGAGATCTCATATCCTTCCATTTTCAACTTATCAACATTTATATTCTGATATTCAGGAAGTCCGAAAATAGTCTCTCCGGTTGGTGATATTCTTATTCCATCATAAATTCTGTTATTAAAATATGTGAATTCCAGGAAATGTATCCTTGACCGGAATTTAAATCCGAGATCAAAGTTAAGGCTGGTTTCAGCTTGCAGATCAGTACTTCTTGATTGAAAAGCACTACCTTCGGGAGTTGCTCCATTATAGAATCTTTCGATCAGGTTGGGAGATCTGAACCCTCTTCCGACAGAAACAACTAATTTAAGGTTTTCTGTGATCCCAAAACTTAAATTTGCGGCACCAACAAAAGTATCATCAGTACTATCATAAAGAGATTCACCTTCAAGCCCCGGTGTATCTTTTGTTTTTGCATTAACATTCTGATACCTCACACCAAGGATCAACGAAACCTTGTTTGTAAGAGTTATATCATCCTGAACAAACACACCCACGCTTCTGTACTGAGCATTCGGGACTGTCGGCGTTGTGTCTACCGACGGATGTGGAGGGCCGAAGCCAACTACCATTGTTGTCAGGCTATCATTATTATTTGTGGTGTCCGCGAAATAGTCGGTACCATATGTGAAAAGATGACTTCCGATTTTTTTGTTCATCTCAAGCCTTAACCCGCTTGTATTAATATCAGCATAGTTCTCTGATAATATACTGATCCCGACCTCAGGCATTCCCGGTATTCCGAATGGAACAAATATATCATTTACAAGTTCCCTCTCATTTCCACTTGTATAAACAACAAAACTCATATGATCTGCAAGAACGAACTCCATGTTATTGTTCTCATATTTAAATGTATATTTTTCTACTTCCTGATTGGGATATCTGATCTTGATCTCAGCATCTCCCGGATTATAATCAGCAGGATCAACATAACCGAATCCGGCATCCTTAGCCCGATAATATTCATATTTTAAAGAGAGGTTTATCGTATCCTTCAACTTGTATCTTAAAAGCAGATTAAGTCCACCATCTTTAACTCCTGTGTCATATACCATCGTATCATTATTAAGAGTAATATCTCCGAATGATCCTGCTGGAGCCAGATAATCATCAGATTTCCTGTAATTTCCACTTATCATAAATCCGAATCTGCCAATGTTCCCGTTAAAATTAGCATTCGCTTTATTCTGAGAATCATGTGAACTATATCTATATCCAAGGCTTCCGTTTATTGATTTCCTGTTAATATCATATTCAGGAAGTCGGGTAATTACATTTATGACACCACCAATAGCATCAGAACCGTAAAGGACAGAAGCAGGGCCTCTTACTACTTCAACTCTTTCAACTTCTGAAATATCAACAAGTGCAGGTATCTCACCAAAATCCTGCTGACGACGCGAATTGTTCATTCTGATCCCATCTTCCAGAAGGAGGATCCTCTGTCCCCGCATACCTCTGATAACAGGACGGCTCTGATTAGAGCCGACACCATTAACATCCACACCAGGCATCTGGACAAGAAGATCTGCAATATTGTTCGGAGCTTTCTCTTTTATCTCTTTATCAGTAACAACACTGACCGCTGTCGGGATGGAAAATGTATCTTTCTTTGTTCCGGTTGCAGTAACTGTTATTTTATAAAATAACTCTTTTTCCTCAACTTTCTTTTTCTTTTTTTTTTCTTTTTTTTCTTTTTTTTCCTTTTTTACAGTAGTGTCTTCTCCTTTCTTCATCCCACCGCCGTAAAGCGGGTTTTGAAGACCTGCAAAAGAAAAGACCAGAAACAGGATTGTCATTGTGAAGATCGTGATCGGATTGATTTTTCTCATTTAATAGTTCTCCTTGGTGTCATTAATATGTTGATTTTTAACGACCTTCACAATTCTTTCAAGAAATTGTGACAAAGTCATGACAAAAAAGCGGGATCAGGGATTCTTCAGGGTTGGAACTTATATCCCCTGTTCCTGACAGAGATAAAATGTACAGGGTGGACAGGGTCACTCTCGAAAAGTTTTCTGAACTTTAATATAAAATTATCTACGGTTCTGGGTGTTGGGGATACATCCATCCCCCAAACTTCCTCCAGAATGTCAGCCCGCCTCTGATGTTCGCCTGAATTTGTTATAAGAAATTTCAGAAAGCGTATCTCCTTCTCTGACAGAACAAGGTCACCGGAATTACTTTCGCACTCTCTTGAATCCAGGTTAATTCTGAATCCATTGATCACCGTTATGGAGCTGGAGGGAATCATCCTTTCACCTCTGCTTCTCCTCACAAGTGCACCAACCCGGGCTATCAACTCTTCCATACTGAATGGTTTTTGAATATAATCATCAGCACCTATATTAAGGCTGTTTATTTTATTCTGGAGATCGGTCTTTGCTGTCATCATCAATACCGGGAAATTTATGTTTTCAGACCGGATCTTTTTCAAGAGCTCAACACCGGATATCCCGGGCAACATAATATCAAGTATTAAAAGATCGTAATTTTTTTTTTGTATGCCACTGAGAAATTCTTCTGCATTTTCAAAACTGAATACAGCACATCCGCACTTTTCAAGATTCAATCCAATCATGCCTGAAATAAGCTCATCATCTTCTACAACTGCGATCCTGTAATCCATTTTATTTCACCAATGGCAGGAATATTTCAAATATCGCCCCTCTACCTTCGCCATCACTTGAAGCACTGATATCACCATACATCTGCCTCGCGAGTTTTCTGGATATATATAACCCCATTCCAGTTCCGTGGGGAGTTTTCGGGAGTTCATCCTTCATATACTTATAGGCACTGAATATTTTTTCTGAACAATCGCTGGTAAATCCGGGGCCATTATCTTTGATAATTATGACTCCTCTATTTTCAACATTAAGAGTTTTAACCGATAACTCCAGTTTCTCAGATACACATTTCCCTGCATTATCAATTATATTATCCATAATGATCTTTAATGCATATTTATCTCCACTAACAAAAAGAACATCCGTCCCCATTTTATCAAACTTTAAAATCCCGTCGGCCATCACAAAAGCATGATCATTAAAATATACTCTCAGAAATTCATTAAGATCAAACTCCTCCAAATTCAGATTAATATTACTTTTAAACGAAGATCCGGAAAGAACATTCTCTGCTAATTGTTCCTGCTTCTCGATCTGCTTCAATGCAAGTTTGATAAAACCGGGTAACTTTTCATCACTTATTGCACCATCCCGTAAGCTTTCCAGAAAAGATCTTAGCCCGGTTATTGGCGTCCTTATCTCATGTGATATTCTGCCCCAGAATTCTTCCAACTCCTTTGTTGATCTTTTTTCAAGATAAATGAATTTGAAAAGAAAAATAATGCTTACCAGAACTGCAAAAGCCAACAGTCCGGATTCCCCGAAAACCATTAATTTTTTTCTTCTCTGATCTTCTTCGATCCCCTCGATAATATGATCGCTGACCTTCAGATAAAGAGCCTGGGAGCTTCCGGAAATTTCAGAGTATATTGATCCATCACCCGGCTCATTCACCACGATCTCAAATCTATGGTCCCGTTCGATTTCCCCCTTCACAACAGGAATTGTTTTATCATCGATCATTCGGTGGAATATATCCCCCAACTCATGCTTTAAAATTGTCTTCTGCTGAAGTGTCCGATCCTCAATTGATCTGTAAATAAAAAAGGACCACCATGTAACCAGCATTGCTAAAGAGATAATTGAGACAATAAATGCTAAATGGTGCAGATTACTCCTGAACCATTCAGGGAATAGATCGAATCTAATTTTTCTCAATTTTCAGGGTTTTTAATTTATATCTGAGTCCCGACTCAGAGATCTTTAATTCATCTGCCGATTTCGTCTGATTAAAATTATGCTTTCTCAGAGATTTGATTATAATCCTCTTTTCAATAATATTCAATTTTTCAGCTAGTGATAACGAACTGTCAAGATCACTCATATCAAATTCAGATCCCCCTTCAGAATTTATATAGACCGGAAAATCCTTCAATGTCAGCATGCCGGTTCGGGCCAGGACAACTCCACGCTCTATAATATTTTCAAGCTCTCTTATATTTCCTTTATAATCATATTTAGTTAATGCGGAGAGTGCGTCAGATGAGATCGAATCAATCCCCTTGTTTTCGCGGGCAGAGTACTTCTTGATGAAAAGATCTATCAGACCGGGAATATCCTCTCTCCTTTCCCTCAATGGAGGGAGATCAATATTGATCACATTTAACCGGAAATAGAGATCCTCCCGGAACTTCCCCTCAGTGATCATTTTCTCAAGATCTTTGTTTGTTGCAGTAACAAGCCTTATATCTGTTTTAATTACTTTGTTTGAACCAAGCCTTGTAACCTCTTTTTCCTGAATAACTCTTAGAAGCTTTGCCTGAAGGTCTATAGACAGATCTCCTATCTCATCAAGGAAAATACTCCCCCCATCCGCCTCCTCAAACTTTCCGGTCCTGTTCTCAACAGATCCGGTATATGCTCCTTTTACAGCTCCAAAAAGTTCCGCTTCGATCAGGGTCTCCGGTAATGCAGCAATATTTACTTTTATAAACTTATTATTCTTTCTTTTAGAACCATGATGTAAAAAATTTGCGATCACTTCCTTTCCCGTACCACTCTCGCCTGTTAACAGAACATTCGCCTCAGAATCAGACACTCTGTTGGTCATACTGATAACTTCCTGCATTTTGTCAGAGTCAAAAATAAAATTTTCTATGGAGATATTTTCTCTGATCTTTTCTCTCAGACTCGCATTCTCTTCAGATAATTCTATCTTTTCAAGAATTTTATCTACATTGTGGTTCAGTTCATCCATCTCCACGGGTTTTGTCAGGTAACTATAGGCGCCCATTTTAAGGAGCTGGACAGCTTTCTCGATAGAACTGTATGCTGTCATAAAAATTACCGGAATTTTAGGCTGTTTCTCCAACACCTTCCTGTAGAACTCCTCACCGTTGATCCCGGGGAGTTTAAAATCTAAAATTATTATATCTACCGGATTTTCATTGAAATAGACAAGAGCTTCTTCACCTGTTTCAAAATGAACCGCTGAAAACCCCCTGCTTTTCAAACTGTCAATGATCGCCCTTCCGGCAAGTTTTTCATCTTCAACGATCATTATTTCCGCTTTTCTATTCATTTTAATTTTCCTTCATTTAATGTTACTCTGAATTTTTTATTCCCCTCTTCTCCGGACAGGATCTCTATTTCACCTTTCATTGCCTGAATATTCTTCAAGACTATATGAAGACCTAGCCCCATCCCTTTTGTCTTTGATGATTCATAGGGTTTAAATATTGCTTTCATTTTCTCCGGTTCAATTCCTTTACCGTCATCCTCCACGATCAGTGTAAGAATATTTTTGTTACTTGAGAAATTTACTCTTATTGAGTCCGCTTCCGCCTCTACTGCGTTATTTACAAGATTTTGTAATATCTGCAACAAGAGGTCCTTGTCACAGATAAAATTTTCAACATCCGATATTATCTCAAAATTTATTCCTGACTGCTTCATCTCTATATCTTTAAGAATCCTGAACTGATCGATCATTTCATGAATGTTCGTCAGTGAATTATTAACTACAATCTCCTTAGATAAACCGGAATAAGAATTAATTATGTCAGATATCCTCTTGATCTCAGATTTGATCGCTCCTTTGTAGAATACAGCGTCTTCAGAAGTATCAAAATATCTGTCCAGGGAGTTGAAAGAGAGATAGATAGAATTGAGAGGGTTTTTTATCTCATGAGCTATTTCAGAAGTAAGGAGTGAAAGGTCCTTCAGTCTTTCTTTCTCCTCTATCTCTTCCAAATACTGAAGATTCTTTTTGTAGAGGATCTTGTCATATCTAATAACAATAAATACAATTAAGAGCATTATTATAAGGATTATTCCAATAATGAACATAAAATACTTTCCTGAACTTTTTTCAAATGAATTCAGGAAATCATAGTCAAAACCTATGAAAAGTGAATAATCTACTGAGGATGGGAGTGCAAAATTCCCCCTCACTTCAAAAACCATCCCTATCGGGGAAGAGATGAACCTTATTTGATCTTTTGAACTTACAACCGGGAAGTAACCTTCGTACCTTGAGAGCAGGTATACCAATTCATCATTCTGCTTCAGCCCTATATATAATACTGATCTGTTTGTATAAAGCCGGTCCAGAAAATTTTCAAGAGAATCCTCACCTTGTTCAATAAGATGATATCCGGAGATCTCTATAAGCCCCTTTATTGCCTCTCCACTTGCAATAGCAAGATCCTTGAATTCATTTTTAATTCTAACCCTGTTAACCCTGCTCAGAGAGATAGTAACAACGACAATTAGCGTGAAGGAGATAATTAATAAGAAAAAAAATCCTCTTCTCTTTTTCAACGTTTCCCTTTTCTTCTTCCTTCCCCTTTCCATCTGCTTTTTTCAAAACCCTGTCTCTTACCGCGCCAGAGGGGGAAACCAAACTTATCCCTGAAATTAAAAACCTCTCCTTCAAAAATTATTGATTGGGCAATTACTATCTTCTTTTCCTTAATAATATTCAGTGAGCCCTTAACCTCAACAATACTCCCTTCCGCAACTTCAAGACCATAAAACCATTGAGGAGAAATTTCTATATCATATTGTTCATTACTTTTTAATTCTTTTAATTCAAATATAACGAATTTATTTTTTCTGTAACTGTCCTCCATCTTTATTTTTATGATCTTTCCGGAAACAGATATGATCTTGTCAATTCTAAAATATTTGAACTTATCTTTTCCCGGCAATGCTGCTCCGGTCAGTATAAAAATGGACAGAAACAGGAATACTATTTTTTTCTTCATTCTAAAAATAGTACCTGATACCTGCTGATAGTGTCAACATATTGTAGTCAAAGAATGAATCAAGGGATTTGTTATCTCTGAAGGTCATATTAAGAAAAATACTGGTTTTTGGAAATTTTTTTGACACAGAAAGATCGAATTGAGTCGTATTATCCGTCCTCTCTTCCTGAGGATCCATGACAAGACCTTCCTCATCCATAATGAATATTCCCGGATAACTCTTGGACAATACAGATAACCGTCCTGAAACGGATATCTCAGAGAATGGGATAAATTTCACACCTAAGGATAACCTGGTGCCATCCCACAAATAATTATCATTATAAGGATATATAACGTATGAATTATTAATTAAAGTTTCCGCTTCTTCGAGGCCTCTGAAATTTTTTCTGTATTCAACTTCACCATAAATTCCGACCTTGGATCCTATCCCCTGAGAAACACGTAGAATTCCACTCAGGTTGGGGACCGACATTGAATTGACTGCATTAATATCAGTATCAATACTCCAATCTTCTTCGGGAATGATCCTGGCAATATGCCTGTAATACCTGTAATTAATTCCGGTTTGGAGCCTTAATGTTGTCTGTGACGGGAAAAACTTGTTGATCTCAAAAAAGATCGTGTGATTTATAAAGTCAAATGAGGCGAAGTTCGGATAATTCCTGAGTTCAAAACTATAGCCTGATTTAAGAAGTACGGTTGGTGCAAGATAATATTTAAGCCCCATCTCTGTACTTGGACCACTATAATTAAAATCTGTATAATAATCTCTGTATTCAAGCAATGGATAACTCAGATCAAAATAAAGGTAGCTCCTTCCTTTTATATACTTGAGGAACTGAACACCCGGTGTCAACTTGTAAGAGTTGAAATCGGAGTTATCTTTAAACAAAGAGAAATCTCCTTCAAAATAGAGATTAAAACTTTTCCCAGTGAAATTAATATCCGCTGATAATACCGTAACCAGATCCTTCACAGATGTCGAATTCAGGAATATATTGTTGCTAAAATAGCTGTTTATTCCTGTTCCAACATTAAATCCCTTCCCCCACATTAAACTTACACTTAAAACAAAAAACAATATTATCGTCAATTTTTTATTCATTCTCACTCCTGGAAATGGAAGGGGCTCCCCCTCCCATAGATCTATCTGTTTCTATAACCTCTGCCTGAATTCCCATTTCTACCCCTGCCTCTTCCGGAGCCAATTCCTGCACTCCTTCTCCACTCCGGATCGCCATTCTTATCTCTTATGAGAATAACATTTCCGGCAACTTCCATACTTGAAGCAAAGAAAGTCACCTTCTCATTGAACTTCCCTTCGAATGTACTAAGCTTTACCGTATCACCATTCTTAAAAATAATCCCTTTATTTTTAAAAAAATATTCCGGTCCCATATGAATACTGAGATCAGACTTACCGTCATTAACAATAAGATGTATCCCGGGTGAACCGTATCGTCCGTTATTCTCCAATTCAACCTTTGTAATTTTCCCTTCGATCATACGTGTTTTCTCAACAGAAAAATCCCGCTTTTGAATATTTTGAGCCCTGTTCTTTCCCAATCTTCTAAAATCCTGATCCTGTGAAAATAGTGATAGACCAAAAAAAATCACTATTGCCAAACCAATGGTTGTCTTAAAATGTTTCATTTTATCTCCTTTTTTTCTGAAAAATTTTTTTTATTCAAATTAATTCCTTTGAATTTATATTGCATTAATCCTGCCAACTATTTTCCGGGATAATAATTCCCGGATCAGCGCTATTACTTAATTTAGACCTGAATGAATTGTAAGTAGTGAGAAGTTTGTCGCAAGATTCTGCGACCTAAGCAATGTTTTGCGAATTCCCGCAATATGCCAATTAAGTCTTTATACTTAGTTTTTACTTGTTTTAAAAAACTAATTGCCTTAGAATCAGTAATAGCGTGAAATTAAAAAAGAAGATCTATACCCTGCATGGACTAATCGCGATTGCTATTCTTGTAGTCTTTTTTCTATTCTACAATTTCCATTTCAAAGCCTCGCTGACAAAACTCAAAGAAGAGAGATCAGACATTCTGGTTAATGGCGTTCAAACCCTCCTGGAAAAAGAGATATCACGTGTTACTCTTCTATGTAATGATAATGCCGGTTGGGATACTATGTACAGATATGTATTGGATCCGAACAAGAGACTGGAAAAAGATATTGCACCGGATCTTTTCACAAAGTATATGAAACTCAGCCTTTTCTCAGTCATTAACAAGGATCTCGATCTGGTTTTTTTAACAGGATATGATCGTGTAACTGACCAGAAAATAAATTTTGATCATATCTTGGATAAAAAGGGGGAGTTGTGGGATTTCATCCTGGAATCAAGCAAATTAAAAGAGGGCCACAACCATCTGGTAAGTACAAAATACGGAGTTATGGTCCTTGTATCCTCTCCAATAACGAGAAGTGACGGTAGTGGTGCTCAAAGAGGGAGACTATTACTTGGAAATATCCTGGACAAAAAATTCTTCCATGCAATATCAAACACACTAGGAGAAAGCGTAAATTACAGGGCCAGAAATTTCATACCTGAATCAAAAATTCTGCTGTTCTCCCGGAATGGATATAGTTTATTTGAGGGTAAGGAAGATCTTGAGATACTGAAAGATATATATGACTCTCACAATGAGTATGCATATACTCTGGGAATAACCGCAAGCAAGAACTTCTCTCTGACATTTAAAAAAATTATTTTCATTTATACAGCCGGACTCATGTTGATATTTATCGTGGCAACAATAATCATCTATCTTTTCTTTAATAGATTCATACTAAAAAAAATTGAATTAATTTCAGAAAAAACGACAAGGATAGTTACTTCTGATGACCTTTCCGTTATTTTTCCTGTCAGTTCGAATGATGAGATTTGCATGCTGAAAGGAAACCTTAACGATATGCTTAAAAGAATGAAAATGGAGATAAGGAAAACTCTGGACGCTCAGAACATGCTGATGTTGAATGAGAAGATGATCTTTCTGGGGAATATTACTGCAAATATTGCTCATGAAATGATCAATCCGTTATTCGCTGTATCCAATGCAGTCGAATATATAAGGAATTCGGATTGTTGTAATGATGAGAAACTTAAAGAAGCACTTCATATCATCGAGAATGAAACAGCTCGTGTAAGAGAGATCGCTATGAACCTTAATCGCTATTCGATACAGAAATCAACTGTTTTTTCCGAGAACGACCTGAATGTGATAATAGATTCTGCAATAATGGTTGCTAAATGGTCAAGAAATATTGATAAGATCACTTTCAAGAGGGCAATCCCCAAAAAGAATTTAAACTTATTCTGCAATCCCGGCGCAATTCAGCAGGTATTTATAAACCTTATTATAAATTCGATAGATGCATTAACGGGGAAAGGGGATATTACCATTGCTATCTCAGGAAATGAACCTGGATATACTATTGATTTTTTTGATAATGGACCCGGATTTGCGCAATCAATAATAGATAATGCTTTTGATTCATTCAAATCTACTAAGGATGGGAAAGGTGCCGGACTCGGTCTTTACATTTCATACAACATCATAAAGGATCATGGTGGTACTATCAAAATAGACGGCGAATATAATAACGGATCTCATATCGTTATAACAATCCCGAATAAAGGAGTATTTAAAGATGGCAAACCAGACTAAAATTTTGATCGTTGATGATGAAAGAGATATTTTAAAGTCCTTTAAGTTGTGGATTGAGAATGAAGGGTTTTCTGTCATCACAGCAAATTCAGGAGAGAAAGCCATTGAAATGTTGAAAAAATACCCTGTCGAAGTTTGCCTGATTGATCTGAGGCTGGGTGAAGAGAACGGGATCGACATTGCCGGTGAACTCAACAAAAAAGATGAATTTTTAAAGACAATTATAATAACCGGATACCCTTCTTATGATACCGCCCTTAATTCATTAAAATCCGGTATATTCGATTACATTTCAAAATCAGAGCTTCAAAAGGATATCCTTGCAAAAATAATAAAAGCTGTAGATTCAAGAAATGAACAGATCGCAAAACTCAATGCTGAAAACAAAGGGAAATACAAGATTGGACTGGTCTGCAACCATACTCTTGTAAAAGAAGGATTTATCAATTTCTGTGAACATGAATCAGAATTCCGACTTGTCCATACCTTCCACTCTTTCGATTATATTAAGAAATCTGATTTTAATAACGAAATTGACTTCACTCTTCTTTGCCCGTTATGCAACGAAGATCATTTTAATGATCCCTCCAAATTTGTTACCAAGTTAAAAATTTTCTTCCCTAATTCAAAAATTGTTTTTACCGAAGATTCCATGGAACACGAAAAAAAAATTGAGTTCATCAAACTCGGAGTAAGTGGTTTCCTCCAGAAAAGCATATCAATCGGGAATATGAAAAGGGCATTGAGATCGATCTCAAGAAATGAACTCTGGATAAGTAGAAAGATGAACGAAAGCCTCATTTCTCAATTGATCGACCTGAGTCAGGCTCCCAGAAATATCCCGAACACTGAAAATATCTTCCATTTATCAACAAGAGAGCTTGAGATCCTGCAGGCTATATCATCCGGGCTGAGCAATCTTGAAATAAGCGAAAAATGTTTTATCAGCGAAAAAACAGTCAAAGCTCATGTCTATAATCTGTATAAAAAAATGGAAGTAAAATCCAGAACCCAGGCTATAAAAAAAGCTATGGATTTTTATGTCATCTGAATTGAAATATAGCAAACGGGCGGGCAGACGGCCTGCCCACCCGCCCGAAGAGAACGACTATTTCCCGAAAATTGATTTGAAAGATACTTTAGCTGTAAGGTTGAAATAAAGATCCCCTTTAAGATCGCTATTTTGATAATATACATACTTAACGTTAGGAGAAAATTTGATATTCTTAATCACTTTCATATTCAAACCCGCTATCAGCATTCTTGCTTTATTTGATCCAGCCTGAACAGGGATGTAACCTGACACATCTTTGTGATTAAGATCATCTAGCAGATCATACCTGCCAAAAACTTCATATTTCTTTCCAATCTTAAAAACTCCGAATGCAGAAATTATCCCATTAGAAAAATCATCCTCTCCTTCTTCTTTTTCAATATAACTGCTATAACCGACTCCGGCTCTTCCCCATCCGCCTTTCAGTCCTCCAAAGAGGTGATAGAAAGAATTATCTTTACTACCATCACCTGCAAAGTGGACATTTGCCTCCAGATAGAGATTGTTTTTCTCATATCCTAATCGCCCATAAACACCTTTTCCTGAATTATCTTCACCTTTGTTGGAACCATAATTTCCATACATTATAGTATAAACAACACCGCCACTTGTCTTTCCATCCAGAGCAACTCCGAAATCCCTTGAAGATGACTGCTTCCAGAAATCCGGTGCGGTTTTCTCAATGTACCTGAGTCCCCAGAACTTCTCGACCTTGCTGAAACTGGGCGGTTCAATGATGCCGATCAACAATGACATCCCACCCTTCAACGATTTTTTGAGGTGAGCATTTTTGATATAAGGCACTAATGAGCCTTCTTCAAAAGCAGAGCTGTTCATCTCAAATCTTACCCGGGCCGACCACCCATCACCGAGCCTGGTGTTATAACCGAAGTAGATCCTTCTGATCCAGAAACCATGCTGACCGGAGAGGTCATCATTATTCTGATCAGCCACAATGTAATACTCAGGGATAATATATCCTTTTAAATCATCCGCTGTACCAAATGATGTAAACACAAACACTACCAAAACCATGACAATAATTAGATTTTTTTTCATAACTCCTCCTTTCCTGACAGGAGATTTTAATTTCTTATTATTAAGAGGATTTTAATTTGAAGTTAATTTTCAGTTAAAAGAGCAACCTTTCTTAACAAAAAATTAACACAATTAATAATATACTTTAACAAATGGCCTTTATAATATGAATATAATTTGACTCTGTTTCTTCAGTCTGTTAAAGAGGAGATAAATGGAAGGCAAGAAAAGTATATTTATTGTTGAGGACGAACCGGATATTCTGGAACTGATAGCAATTAATCTGGAAAAATCAGGATATTCTGTAAGGAAATTCATGACGGCATCAGATCTGTTCGCAAATCTGAAAAACTCCTCTCCGGACCTTATACTTCTGGACATCATGCTGCCGGATAATGATGGCATTGAAGTATGTAAAACACTTAACAAATCCCAGGATTACTCTTCAATTCCAATAATTCTTGTAACTGCAAAATCAGACGAAATTGATATTGTGATAGGCCTTGAAATAGGAGCAGATGATTACATCACCAAACCTTTCTCAGTTCATGAACTTGTTGCGAGGGTAAAAGCTGTTTTAAGAAGGGGGGAAAAAAGCGCTCTTTCTGAAAGAGAAATTGTGTTTGGTGACACATTGAAAATAATACCTGAAAAATTTGAAGTTTTTGTTTATGAAAAGAAAATAAATCTGACCACAACTGAGTTTCAAATACTGAAAATGCTCGCAGAGAAACCGGGCTGGGTCTTTGCAAGGGAAAAAATACTATCAATTCTCTGGAACGATGAAAAGGACGTTTTTGACAGAACTGTTGATGTCCACATTAAGAATCTACGTGATAAACTCGGAAAGGCAGGGTATCTGGTAATTAATATCAGAGGAGTTGGATACAAACTTGATCCGGATGGGAAAGATAATGGCTGACATGAAAAAAAGTGGCATTTTTACAAGAAATAGTTTCTCACTCAGGATTTTTCTCGGATTCACTTCATTAATACTCTTTCTATTACTCAGTATAATTTTTTTTTTTCATAAACCTCTCAGAAATTTTAATATCTCAAGTTTAAAAAGTAATCTTATAAGGCTGAACCTCAGTCTGGATTCAGAAGTAAAAAGACTAATAAAAAAGGGAGATATCAGAACTCTGGATAATTGGATTAAAGTTATCGGGAATAAAATAAACACAAGGATCACTATAATAAAAACCGAAGGTGAGGTCATTGCAGATTCGGATAAAGATCCCCACACGATGGACAACCATTCGGACAGGCCGGAGATAATTTCTGCTGTTAAAAGTGATGAGGGCCATTCAATGAGATTCAGTGTTTCAGTTGGTGAACAGATGCTGTATGTTGCAACAACAATAACTGAATGCGGAGAAATGCTGGCACTTATACGAACAAGCATATATCTAAGGGATATATCTGTTTTTATAGAAACTCTTAAGGAAAACCTGATGAAGATTTCTCTTGTATTCTTTCTTATTGCCATTGCCGTTTCCTGGTTACTTTCAAAAAAGTTCAATAAACCTGTAAGATCAATAATCGATGCAACAGAAAAATTTGCTTCAGGGGATTTCAATTCTAAATTATTTTTCAACTCCAATGATGAGTTTGGGAGACTTGCAGGAAGTTTTAATAAAATGGTTGACCAACAGGAATTTATCATCTCAAGACTTACTGAACGGGAGGAAGAACTTTCTACCATCATATCTTCGATGGAGGAGGGACTGATTGTGATCAACCGGAACGGAAATATAATACACTCGAACAGCAGCTTTAGAAAGATGTGCAATGCTAAAGAGACCAGGGATGCCCTTTACTGGCAAGTGATCCGAATCCCGAAGATGGAAAAGATGATTTCCAGCAGTTTTGAAAAAGAGAAATCGGTATTTGAAGAATTGAAATACAACGAAAGACACTACCTGGCAACATTCTCGAAGATCTATGAGAGTGATCGGATGGTAATTACATTTAAGGATATCACCGAACTTAAGGGACTTGAAGCAATAAAGAAAGATTTTGTACTTAATCTGACACATGAGCTCAAAACTCCTCTTACAGCAATAATGGGATTTGTAGAAACGCTGGAGGATGAGGAAGATATTAAAAATAAAAACTATATAGAGATCATAAAAAGACATACGAACAGAATGAATATGATCGTATCAGACCTGATGGTGATTTCAGAAATTGAAGATGAAAATATTGAATTTGAATTAAAGAAAGTAAATATTTCTTTAATACTATCTAATATCATAAAAATGTTCCGTGAAAAGATCGAGAACAAAAAGCTAACACTTAAAATTGATCTCGGGAAGAAACTCCCCGAGATATGGGGTGAGGAATTCAAATTAGAACAAATGTTCATAAACCTGATTGATAATGCCCACAAATATTCTGACAAAGGTGAAATTAATATTTCACTTTCTCATCAAAAAAAAGAGAAAGTCCTGAGATTCATTATAAATAATACAGGCTCACATATTCCTGAAGATTCGATCCCGAGGATTTTTGAGAGATTCTTTGTCGTAGACAAATCCCGATCCAGAACCCTTGGAGGAACAGGACTCGGACTCTCTATAGTAAAACATGTTGTTCAACTTCACTCCGGGAAGATATCGGTAAAAACAAATTCGATTATGGGAACAACATTTACAATCGATCTTCCGGTTTCTGATCAAATTTAACATTTATCATTATTAACACAATATTAACAATTTTTTCACTTTGTATTAACCCTGATCAATCATAATATCCATAAGAACATAGGAGGAAGCATGAAAAAAATTACAATTTTATTTTTTATTTTAGTTTTAACATTCTCAACGATTAGCCTCGGAGCAAATCAGAAGATAGTAATCGACGGATCTACTACGGTCGGTCCGATCGCAAAAGCATTTGCAGAGTACTATATGGCTCTTAACAAGGATGTTAACATTTCTGTAAGTGAGTCCGGCAGTGGAAATGGAGCCAAAAGCCTTATCAACAACAAATGTGATATTGCAGACATGTCCAGGTTCATGAAGAAAAGTGAATTCAAGGCTGCAATAGACAATGGAATCTCTCCTGTTGCCCACGTTGTTGCACTTGACGGACTGCCAATACTGGTACACCCGTCTAACCCTGTACAGGGATTAACACTCGAACAAGTCAGAAATATGTATATGGGAATCATTAGAAACTGGAAAGAGGTTGGCGGGCCCGATAAAAAAATTATCCTTATCAGTAG
This sequence comes from Candidatus Aminicenantes bacterium UBA647, assembly GCA_002299555.1. Lineage (GTDB taxonomy): Bacteria > Acidobacteriota > Aminicenantia > UBA2199 > UBA2199 > UBA647. The sequence continues at coordinate 13,101 of DBOL01000002.1, read as the reverse complement.
AGACACAAATTCAGGAACATATGAAACATTCAGCAAACTGATCATGAAGAGAGCAAAAATATTTAAGAAATGCGAATATGTCGGAAGCAATGGTGCTGTAAAAGGGAGAGTTCAAAACACAAATAATGCAATCGGCTATGCAGGACTGGGATTTGTTGACAGAACTGTAAAAGCACTTAAGGTCAACGGGATTTATCCTTCTAAAAAGACTGTTACATCAGGAAAATATCCGATAGCCAGACCCCTTTTCATGTTCACTAACGGATATCCGAAAATGGGAAGTCACCTTTATAACTTCATAAGGATCTATATGACAAAAAAAGGCCAGGAAATTGTTAAGAGAATCGGATTTGTTCCTGTAACTGCATATTAAAAATAAGTAGTGTGAAAAACCAAACTTACAATAGCATTTTAATAAGTAAAGGGACCAGCCGCCTGAGGCGGCTGGTCTCATTCTTCACCAGATCAGGATTTTTTCTTATTACATCAATTGCAATATTTGCTGTTTTTCTGATTATTCTGTTTGTTGCAAAAGATGCACTCCCTTTCTTTCACTTAAGAGGAATAGGAGAATTTTTTACCAGTATCAGATGGTATCCTGCATCTGAGCCACCGGAATTTGGAGTGCTCCCAATAATTTTCGGAAGTATTCTTGTCACTTTTCTATCCACTTTAATTTCAGTACCATTGGCATTGTTCTCAGCCTTCAGCCTTTCTGATATTCTCCCTTTCTCGGTCAGACAGGTTGTTAAACCGATAATCGAAATTATAGCTGCAATTCCATCAGTCGCTTACGGATTTTTTGCACTTGTTATTTTCGCCCCATTCCTGCAGAGAAGCGGCGGACACCTCCTCGGTGTTGGAGTCTGGATGATAGGAGTACCTGTATTCGGAGTCATTATAATAATCCTGGGACAAACAATCTCCGGTAAATTTATTTCATCACACTCGAAAATATCAGAATTTATTATCTATTCAGTATTAATTATTCCTGCATTTTTTATTTTATACAAATTGTTTAAAACTTTTTCAGCAATTAAAGTTGAAAGTGGAACAAATGCATTTAATGTTTCTATAATTCTTGCAATTATGGCTCTGCCTACAATAGTAAGTGTTGCTGAGGATGCATTATTTGCAGCCGGCAGAGAGATCCGGGAAGGCAGCTATGCCCTCGGAGCTACCAGAGCAGAGACATTGTTGAGAGTTGTCGTCCCGGCTGTGAAATCAGGTATATTTGCCGCAGTTATTCTGGGAATAATGCGTGCCCTTGGTGAGACGATGGTGGTCTGGATGGCCTCAGGAAATGCCTCTCAGATCCCTGATCCCATATATAACATAATGGAACCAATAAGGACATTAACCGCCACTATTGCCGGGGATATGGGGGAAGCCGATCATGTGACAGGATCTGCCAGGTACCATGTACTTTTTGCCATGGCTCTGTTTCTTCTGATCTTCTCCTTTACAGGAAACATTATAACCGAATGGATAATGTCGCGTTCAAGAAAAAAATGGGGTAACTAATGGATCTGAAATCCAGAAAATTACTGGACAAATCTTTCAGCAGTATGGGATTCTTCTCAATCGGAATGCTAATATTGTCACTGATCATTATCCTCGCTCCGATTTTTATAAAGGGGACAGGTGCATTCCTGTTCAAAGGAACAATTGAGTTCAGAAAATTCGATTTTGAGCAATTCAACAGAGGAGACAGAACGGATCTTGCGAAAGAAAAGAGTAAATCAGAAGAATCCAGAAAATTTATTTATGAGCTGATCTCAAAATTCGAAGAGCAGATTGAAGAGGAAGATATCCCGGAAGCCTATAAATATGAAGAGGAACTCGAAGACATAATTAGCCTTATCAAAGAATTGCTTGGGCCATCTCCCGGAGAGGAATCTTCTGTAATGATGAGAGACAGATACGGAGCAAACAGATGGGACAAGGCCATAGAGATATCGGAAAGGATCCTATTCTCTGAATCCTGGGATTATTCTGACAAAAACAACATGGGGACAAAGATTCTGACACCAAGAATAAATAATTTCAAGGGGACCATTCTCGAGGATCTCTTCCCATATCTGGAGAAGAACCTTGAAATACTATTAATGCCCCGGCTCACTTTTTACTGGAATTTTTTCTTTGACAGATCATTTGATTCTCATCTGTTTGGGGGAATAGGACCTGAATTGCTTGGGACTTTTTATATTGTTCTGGGTACTATGATCTTTGCAATTCCCATTGGGATAATAGCCGCAATATATCTTGTTGAATTTGCAAAGCCCGGAAAGATCATTAACTTTATTAATATTTCTATAAGTACTCTTGCAGGAGTCCCCAGTATTGTATTCGGCTTATTCGGCCTTGCATTTTTTATAATGACCATCAAAGTCTCAAATTCAAAAAGTGTTCTTGCCGGATCTCTAACCCTGGCATTGCTTGTCCTCCCGACAATTATCAGAGCATCGGAAGAAGCACTAAAAGCTGTACCGCAAACTTACAAAGAAGCGGCATTAAGCCTGGGAGCAGGAAATATCTATACAATTTTCAAGGTAATACTCCCGGCTGCGCTACCGGGAATATTGACAGGAATCGTAATAAGTATGGGGCGGGCAGCAGGAGAGACCGCTCCAATAATCTTTACAGCAGCTGTAAGCGTGGGGAATCCATTAAAACTATTTGAAACGCTTTCCCAGCCAACTCCCTTATTATCCTGGAATATTTATAATCTGGTGACAGAACATGAATCTGTGGAATCGATCCGGCATATACAATTCGGGATGGTATTTGCTCTTGTGCTGCTTGTTCTATTCCTGAATCTGACTGCAATTATATTGAGAGCGAGAATCAGTAAAAAATTAAGAGGATAAAAAAATGATCCGGAAAAACGGACAAAAAACAACATTGAAAATAAAGAACAAAAAGAGAGACACTATCCAAGGCAAGCCTCATATCAGGTCTGAGAAATTTTCAGTTTATTATGGTTCTACCGAAGCAATAAAGAAAGTTGACCTGAACATCCCTGAAAAAAGTGTCACAGCTATAATCGGCCCCTCAGGTTGCGGGAAAAGCACATTTCTGAGAGCTGTCAACAGAATGAACGATCTTATCCCTTCATGCCATACTTCAGGAAAATTGTTCTTTAATGACGAAGAGATCTATGGTCACATGGTAGACCCTGTTCTCCTGAGAAAAAGGGTCGGGATGGTATTTCAGAAGCCTAATCCATTCCCGAAAAGCATATTCGATAATGTCTCATTCGGCCCATCGCTATATACTTCAAGAAAAAAAAGCAACCTGTATGGAATTGTGGAAGAGAGTCTGAAGAAAGCAGCATTGTGGGATGAAGTTAAGGACCGTTTAAATCATAGTGCTCTCGGCCTTTCCGGAGGGCAGCAGCAGAGATTATGCCTCGCAAGGGCACTTGCAGTTGAACCGGAAATACTTCTTATGGACGAACCGACATCTGCACTTGATCCCAGAGCAACGGAAAAGATAGAACAATTAATAGATGAGCTTAATGGGAAATATACAATTTTAATTGTAACGCACAACATGCAGCAGGCAGCAAGGGTTTCGGATGACACAGTTTTTTTTTACGAAGGAGAGTTGATAGAGTTTTCCCCTACAGAAAAACTGTTCACAAAACCCGGGAAAAAAAAGACCGAGGAATATATAACCGGCAGGTTCGGTTAAGGAGTTAAAATGGCAATACATCTTGAAAAAGCAATAAAAAAACTTACCGGAGAACTAATTTATCTGAGTGCTCAGGTTGAAGAAAGCGTAAAGTTATCAATAAAATCTCTGGTTGACAGAGATATTGAACTGGCAGCGAAAGTGATCAGGGATGATGAGATAATAGATCAGAAGGAGATCGATATTGAAGAGGAATGTCTGAAAATATTTGCACTTCATCAACCTGTAGCGATCGATCTGAGGCAACTTGTAATGATATTAAAAGTAAATAATGATCTGGAGAGGATAGGAGACCTGGCTCAGAATATCAGTAAGAGCGTTATCCGGATCTTATCATCATCAATTATTGTCGAAGGTTTCGATATCGATGATATATGTAATTCCGTACAATTAATGGTGAATATGAGCATAGATGCTATCTCTTCTGTCGACATAAAAAAAGCGAGGGAGATATTAAGAACAGATGATAAGGTCGATGAACTTAATTCAATACTCTATAATGATATGATAAAAAAGATAAAAAATTCTCCCGAAAACATGGAAATACTTATTCAATATATCCACATAATCCGGCACCTTGAAAGGATCGCTGATCATACTACAAACATTGCAGAAGATATCATATATATGATAGATGGTGAAATAGTCCGGCATCAGAATATTTGAACTGACAATATTCTGTTAAATGACGGAACTTTTTTCTCAAAATACCGTTCTATTAATATAAGGAAATTTAATCGGAGGTTAGTATGAAAAAATTTATAGTTTTAATAGTTCTTATGCTGTCAACATGCCTTATATATTCCGGCACCGTTGTAAATGCAAATGATATTATCAAAAAGATCAATTCCGGAGAGGAAGTCGTATATAACAATGCAACAATCAGGGGTGACCTGGATTTCAGAAAAGTAGATGAAATAACCCTTAAGAAAGAATTCTTCAGCAAGAACAAAACATACACAATTCATGTCAGGGTCCCTTTAAGATTCTCAAACTGTACCTTTGACGGTGATCTCATTGCATACTTCAGCGATGACGTTAAAGACGAACTCTACAATGTGAGATTTTATAAGGATGCAACATTTACAAATTCAAATTTCAAAGGAAAAACAGCCTTTAAATATGTGGTATTCCGGGAAGATTCGGATTTCAAAAAAAGTACATTCAAGGATGAAGCATTATTTAAATATTCAGTTTTCTATAATGACATCAGTTTTGCCGGATCCACATTCGAAAGAGATGCAAATTTTAAATACACTAGATTTAAAAATGACGCCCTCTTCAATAGTTGTGTTTATAAAAGGATTGCTAATTATAAATATTCAGACTTCGATGAGGAGACGGTTTTTACAGGATGCACTTTCACGGATGAAGCAAATTTCAAGTATACAAAATTCCCCGAAACAGGAATGTTTGAAGGTTCAAAATTCATGAGAGAGGCTAACTTTAAGTATGCCCAATTCAAAAGAGGCGTAAACTTTAAAGATGTCCTGTTCGGTGATGATGTAAATTTTAAATATACAAAATTCAGGGCTGATGTTAACCTGAAAAATACAAAATTCGAAGGTGACATCGATTCCAAATATTCAAAGGTCAACGGAAGCTCCTTCACCAAATATCTACTGAACAACAGATAATCATTAATTATAAAGCGGGGACCCTGTCCCCGCTTTTTCTTCCCCTTTAAGAACACCTTATTCCAAAATATTCCGGATACTGATATAATATTAATATGAGAGTTCTAATCCTTTTAATAATTATTCTTTTTTTGCCGACAGGTTTTGCAAGATCTCAGGATCAATTACACACCCCGGGTAATAATTTTGAGGATACTACAGCTGCAGATATCATAGGAGAAAATGAGGACTCCTCGATTGAGGATGATTTCCTGTCCCTTGAGCCGGATATCTTCTCAAGAAAGCTTTATCAGAAGAACCTGAAACCTTTAAACAAAAAAGATAAGATCAAATGGTCTTTCAAAATGGCTGACACAGATATTTTTCTATGATAAAAAAGTACCCTTGGCATTTCATCTTCCTGATATTTGTAATATTTTCACTTACTAATATATTTCAGAAAATCCAATGGAAAACAAGAACTGATAATATAGTCTGGATTGAGTCTTCGGATGGACTGGTTTGCAAAACAGCACCTAAGGAAACAGGGATAAAAAGCGGCGACATCTTATTTACAATAAATAAATATGTTGTCAAAGATAAGATCGACCTGGCCCGTGTGATCGAGAATAAAGAGATATGCATTTATGAGATCGAGAGGGACGATCTTCTCAAAAGAAGTGATATAGATATCACATTCAGATATACACCCACTTTATACTATATCCTTGTATTATCCGGGGTGCTTATGCTTTTCATGACCCTCATGATCCTTAATTCCAACCTGAAAAAAGGTGAAGGGATTATAACTCCAAAAAAATTCTACTTTCTCAGTATCACATTCTCCGGTTTCCTGATATTCTCACCAACCGGGGTATATAATTTTTCAGATTTTGTTTTCCTTACACTGGATACGCTCTGCTTCATATTATTTCCCGCTCTTCTTCTCCACTATTCGATCTTTTTTCCTGTAAGATCTACAATTTTCAAGAAGATCAGGTCAAAAATAATCTTCCTTTCCATTTATATACCCCCTGTAATTCTTCTGTCCTTATATATCTATTTTCTTTTCTCGAGCTTGATAGATCCAGCCACAGGTATAGTGATCCTTGTTATTAACTATTTCAGAAAACTTTCATTGATCTATTTCTCATTCTATCTGTTAATAGCACTTGGAATATTTGTAAATTCAACTCTTAAAATGATCCGGGAAATAGGACAGAAAAGATTTTTAATGCCGCTTGCAGGTCTCTCTATAAGTATCCCTTCCGTGATCATCCTCAATTTGACAAATCCTGAACCGGGACTCTCGATCCTGCTCTATCCTTTCCTTTTTTTGATCACACTCATGCCGATATCTGTCACTTACCTTCTCAGCAATAAAAAATACAGGGATATAGAGAACATAATAAGGAGAACAGTTTTTCTTTCATCCATTCTATTTTTCATTTTCGGAGTCTTCTTCTTCCTGGGTTTCAATATTGAAGAGAACAAACTGGTGGGAATATTCTGGTCAGTCCTCGCAATAATTACAGCAGGACTTTTATTCAGACCAATTGAGAGCACTATCCAGGAATACTTCGAAAAATTCTTCCTTAAAGGTACATTTCATTTCAGGAGGAAACTTAAAGACCTGATTCAATCCCTGAGATCTGAAAGAGATCTTGTATCATTATCGAAAAATTTTCTCGAAACTATAAATAACGGTTTCCAATTGAAAGAGAGCAATCTTATAATTCATTTAAAGAAAAATATATTTATCTATTTTCCTGAAAATAAAAAGGTTTTATTTTCAAAAAATTTCCTTAATGAACTGTTAAAAAATGAAAACCTTGTATTTACGAACAAAAGTGACTTTGAGAAGCTTTATCCCAAAGATTTCAGAGTAATGAGAGAAAAAGAGTTCTACCAATTCCTCCCTTTAAAAACACAGGACCGGCTTATAGGATTCGTTGCTTTCGGATTAAAGACCGACAACTCTTATATGACCGTTGAGGATTGGGAGCTGTTGTACAGTTTCACAAGATCCTTAACCCTGTCTGTTGAGAATGCTTCACTCTATTCAGAACTTGAATCCCAATTTAACGAGATCAATCTTCTCAAAGAATTCAATGAAAATGTTATTGAGAATATAAATATGGGACTTGTGGTTCTTTCAAAATTGAACCTGATCAAAACCTGGAACAGCTTCATGGAGCAAAAGTTCGGGCAGCCGGCATCAAAGGTTGTGAATAAAAAAGCACTTAAGGTTTTCGGTAATAAGTTGTGGAAAGAGATATATATAAATAAGAATATTTCCCGGACTCTCCCTAATGTTGAGATGGAAATACAAGAGACAAGATTGATCTTCAACATCCACATTTCACCTCTTATTGACAGCATAGGTAAAAATATAGGAACAATTCTTGTTTTTGAAGATGTTACAGAAAATATTTTGATGCAACAACAACTTGTCACATCTGAGAAGATGGCTTCTATAGGATTACTTTCTGCAGGGATCGCTCATGAAGTAAATACTCCTCTGACAGGTATTTCTTCCTATTGCCAGCTTATTCTCAGTGACCCGGAGAACCCTGAGAACATATCACTTGTAACTAAAATGCAGGATCAGATAGAGAGAGCAAATAAGATCATAAGGACACTTCTGGACTTCTCAAGGCAGAAGGGGGAGAATCCTCTTGAACTTGACCCGGGAAAACTCCTTACAGAGAGTATTTCCCTTGTTGAATACAAACTGAAAAAGAAAAATATAAAGTTGTCAAAAGATATCGAATTCGCAAGTACTATATGTGGCTTTTCAACAAGGCTGCAACAGTTATTCATAAACCTTCTTATTAATGCAAGCGATTCTATCGATCATAATAAAGGGGAGATCAGTGTTCAGGGCGAAGAGATCGATTCCCACTTTGTGATCCGGATAATCGATAACGGTTCTGGTATTGAAGAAAAACATCTGAATAAATTGTTTGATCCATTCTTCACTACAAAGGAGAAGGGTGAAGGAACTGGACTAGGACTCTCAATTATATATAATATTGTAGAAGAGCATTACGGGAAGATCTTTGTGGAAAGTGAACCGGGTGATGGATCGACATTTACACTTATCTTTCCTTTTAAAAGTCCCCTCAGGAGTATAAAAATATGAGCAGGAAAACTATTCATCTGATAGATGACGAAAGCATTATTCATGACATTTTCAACAGAATACTCGATAAATCAGAATATAATATCATTATTTCTGAGAACAAACCTCAGGCTTTAGAGAATCATTCAGAAGACGTTGATGTAGCAATTATTGACCTGATGATCCCGGGGACATCAGGACTTGAAATATTTGCAAGCCTTAAAGAGACCGACCCTTCCATAAATGCTATTTTCCTTACTGCATTCGGAACAATTGAGACAGCAATTGAAGCAATTCAAATGGGGGCAATTGACTATATGCAGAAACCTTTCAATAATATGGAGGTCAAACATAAAATTGATAGGATAATAAAAGAGAAAAACACAAAGAAAGAGAATGTAAGGCTGAAAAAAGTACTTAATAAGAGGTTTTCTTTTGAAAATATTATCGGTAACAGCAAAGCACTTCAAAAAACCTTATCACTCGTTGAGAGTGTGGCCAATTCTTCTTCGACGATACTTATTACAGGAGAAAGCGGAACCGGAAAAGAGATGATAGCCAAAGCTATCTATCAGAATTCAAACAGGAGAAACAACCCGTTTTTCTCATTCAATTCAAGCAACATTCCTGAGACATTGTTTGAAAGTATCCTTTTTGGACACAAAAAAGGTACTTTTACCGGAGCTATATCGGACAAGAAAGGGATTTTTGAGGAGGCCCACACCGGGACTATTTTCTTTGACGAGATTGCAAACCTCAACGATGAGACTCAGAAAAAGATCCTGAGAGTAATTCAGGAGAAGGAGATACAGCCACTCGGGAGCAATAAAGTGATCAAAGTCGATGTCAGACTTATTACCGCCACCAATGTGGATCTTCTGGAAAAAGTGGAATCCGGTGAGTTCAGAAAGGACCTCTATTATAGATTGAATATTATTAACATTGAGCTCCCCCCCCTCAGGGAAAGAAAAGAAGATATCCCGCTTCTATTTGAATTCTTTCTAAATAAGTACAATCAGGAGAATAGCAAGGAGATAAAATATCCGGATGAAAAGTTAGTTAAATATTTAATGGAATATGACTGGCCCGGGAATATCAGAGAGCTTGAAAATATTGTACAGAGATGTGTCCTTCTTACCCACAAAAAAACTATCTCAAAAAGTGTTATTCCACCGGAGATCATTAATGTAAAACAGTTCCGAAAGAAGGGCAACTTTAATGATCTGGTAGACAATTTTAAAAAGGAGATCATTTTATCAGCACTTGAACGAAATGACTGGGTCCAGAAAAAGGCATCTGAGGAACTTGAGCTCAAAGCTACAACTTTCTCTGAACTCATGAAAAGGCTGAATATAAAGAAATAAAAATGGAAAAACTTAAATTACAAAAATTCCTCCAGTACTCAGGATTCGGTAGCCGCAGAGAAGTTCGGAGTATGATCAATGCAGGAGAATTCAATGTTAACGGCAAGAAGGTTGATGATCCTAACTTCATGGTCGACCCCGGCAAAGATGTAGTCAAGAATGGGCTAAAAAGGATTAAACTCGCTCTGGAAAATAAGGTATATTTTATTTTCAACAAACCTCTCGGAGTAATCTCTACATTGAAAGATCCCGAGGGGAGAGCCACGATAACTGATTTTATAAAAAAGATAAGAGAAAGAGTTTATCCTGTGGGAAGGCTTGATTATAATTCAGAAGGATTGCTCCTCCTAACAAATGACGGAGACCTGACAAATTTTGTTATTTCACCAAAGAACCGCATCCCGAAGGTATACCTTATTAAGGTCCAGGGTATCGTTTCCAGCACCCTTAAAGAGAAACTTATAAAAAAGGGTGTCTTTCTAGATGGGAGAAAGGTACGCCTCCTTGGTGTTGAGTTTGTAAAGAAAACAAAAAACAATAATTCGTGGGTCAGGGTATCCATTGTTGAAGGGAAAAAGCATATTATCAGAAAAATATTTAAATTTTCCGGACATCCTGTTGACAGATTGAGAAGAGTTCAGATCGGGAATTTATCACTCAGAGGTATACCAATCGGACATTGGAGAGAATTGACCGCTGAAGAGATAAACAAGTTTAAACATATTTATAATTTTCCCCAATAAACAATATTGTTAACAACCATTCAAATTATCTTTGTTCCTGAAGGGACAACAGCATTTTTTGCCAGGACAACGATCCCGTCAACAATATAGACACCCTCCCCTTCAGGTTTACTTTTGCCCTTATAATCTATAACAACATCATCTCCAATCCTTACATTCTTATCAATAATAACATTCTTCAGTCTGCAATGTTCACCAACACCGACTTCTTCTCTATCGCCATCACCCTGACCGGAATAAAAATCGGCACCCATCATGATCACTCTTTCCAGATTCGTCCCCTTTTTTATGATCGATCTCACTCCGATCACACTATTTGTTATAATACTGTCATCAATAATTGCTCCTTCAGAAACAAGGGAGTTTGTTATTTCTGCCCTGGAGATCTTTGAACTGGGGAGAAACCTTGCATTAGTAAAGATTGGCTTATCTTCGTCATAAAAATTAAATTTTGGAACCGGACTGGCAAAATCAAGGTTAGCCTCAAAAAAGGACCTGATAGTTCCAATGTCCTCCCAATAATGATCAAACACATAAGAATAAACTGAATTTGATCTGATCGCATCAGGTATTATCTCCTTCCCGAAATCTTCTCTGAGATCATTTTCAAGTATTTCGATCATCAGATCCTTATTGAATATGTATATACCCATTGATGCAAGGTAATTGAGTCCCTTAGAACTTCCCGTTATCTCTTCGGGATTAAAAAGTTTTTCGATCACTTTTGGATCTTTCGGTTTCTCAGCAAAATCAACGATCTTTCTGTCGTGGTTGATCTTCAATAATCCCAGCCCTTCCGCATCGTTTTTTGATATTGGTTTTGAGGCTATTGTAATATCAGCCCGCTTCCCGATATGGAAATTGACAAAAGCTCTGATATCTATCCTGTAGAGCTGATCTCCTGAAAGTATCACAACATATTTCCCCTTCTGAGATTTGAGGAATCTCAGATTCTGCCGGACCGCATCTGCAGTACCCTGATACCAGTTCTTATCCTCCAGAGTTTGCTGCGCTGCAAGTATATGAAGAAAACCCTTTGAAAATCCATCAAATTTGTAGGTGTTGGTGATATGCTTATGAAGAGACATCGTATTGAATTGAGTCAAAATAAATATTTTTTTAACACCTGAATGAATACAGTTTGAGATCGGAATATCAATAAGTCTGAACTTACCCCCAATAGGGACTGCCGGTTTTGCTCTCAGGCTGGTCAAGGGGAAAAGCCTCGTCCCCTGACCTCCCCCGAGGATCACAGCTATCACATCTTTCATTTCGCCTCCTCCAGGCACTTATTCAGAATACAGAACTGCTTTTTTTAAAAGATCACATCATATAATATTAATATCAGTAAATATTATCATATAGACTTTCTCAGAATATTTCAATTTTATTTTCTTTATATTAAACGTTGTATCGGACATGAAAAATTTGCAATGTCTCAATCAAATGGAATTTCAGCAATGGACTTCAACAGGATGTGATCTGACCCTGATTTAATATCCGAAGGTTATGCCATACCAGAAATATTTTGAATTACCTATTGAATCAAGGAGAACTGAAGTATAACTGGTGAAAGGGATGATGAAAATTCTTCCAAGTTTTATGGGAAGCATAGTAGTAAAATTAAAATCACTGAATCCTGTTTTAGCTCCATGAGGCAGCCATTGTCCAGCGTTGTATCCTAATGAGGAATAAAACTCCAGTCTTATAAACTTAAATAGCTCAATAAAATGCTGAACATTGAATTTCAGGTAAAGTCCGTCTCCGGCCCCGAAATCATAATATGCTGTAATTTCAGGTTGTAAAAAAGTCCATGGAAGGCCAAGGGAAATAAATCCTTCTCTGCTATCTGATCTGAGGTAGGGATCTGGAATATTGAAGAATTTGTATTCTGTATATCCCAGTTTTACAAAGAGACGTCTGGTGGGTTTAAAAGCATAGGTCACAGTTATATCCAACTCTCTCATCTCCTGTTCTTCCATAGCATAATTACCCCTGGCCTCGATAGATAAACCCGAATCCCCTAATGTAAGATTAGCATAAGGTATTATCATCAATTCATTTTCAGGATTCAGATCAAACCCTCTCCAGATATTGTAAGAGGATGCGCCAACATTAAATTCAAGCGATGGATAGATAAAAAAAGAACCTGAAATTATAGCCACTAATAAAAATATTATTTGCTTTTTCATATTGATTTCCGATTGGTAGTCTGAATTATCTCATAATCCGGAACAAACAACAAATATAATTAATTTTTAACTATTTCGAAATGCTTTTCCTCCTTTTTAATTTGATTTTAGCAGGATTTTGTGTAAAATTACAATTTTAACAGATTTGAGGTGATGGGGTTCACCTTTAACCGCCAAAGTGCTGATGACTCCTGGAAAAGATACAGGAGTCAAATATGTACAATGCAATTTTTGTTGGTGTCGGCGGTTTTATCGGTGCAGTGTCACGACATTTGCTCGGGAACTATATTCATGCTTTAACAAAGCATCTCCCATTCTATTTCAGCACTCTTATAGTAAATATTTTCGGATGTTTTCTTATCGGTA
>DBOL01000112.1 GCA_002299555.1 Candidatus Aminicenantes bacterium UBA647 | reverse complement strand
TACCACCAAGAAATGTGTGCCAGATCAGATTTCCGTTCGGATCAAGTTTTGCTACAAACCCATCATACCAGTCATTAGAACTATTGTGAGGATTAACAGGTGTGCCATATGTACCTTCAGGCCATGATGAATAACTGTCTCCGGTTACAAAGACATTTCCATCTTTATCAAGTGCAATATCTTCACCATAGTCCCACATCGGACCACCCAGAAATGTATACCATAACAATTTCCCGTTCTTATTCCATTTTGCAACAAATGCGTCACCATGAAGGTCAATAAGGGGGAACATGGGAATTCCATAGAAAGATGTATCCCAGACAAGGCTGAAACCGGTTGAATACACATCGCCTGACTCGGAAACAACTACACCACTTCCCCATCCGTTTCCGTAATCACCATCAGTCCCTCCATAAAGAGCGAACCAGGGGATACCAACTTTCTCTGCTTTGAGGGAAACATTTGATAACAATATGAAAACACAAAACAACACTACGACGGAAAACAGTCCTTTTTTCATTTTAACTCCTTCTTATTTTAATAAAATCCGGTACTTCTTAAACTGAATCTAAATGTCCTGAAGTTTTAATTTGAAGATAATACAAAAGATAAATGATTTGAAATCCACTTTCTTTTTAAATACATTTGTTCTAAGAGGTAAAAAAAAAATATCATATCAGAAAAAACTTATCAAATTTATTTCGCAGCTACTACACAATTTTTCCCTGAGTTCTTTCCTCTGAAGAGAGCTTCATCCGCACTTTTCAGACATTCTCTCCATTCTTTTTCCCGGTCGAATGAACATACCCCGAAAGTTAAAGTTAAGGAAAACTCAATCCCGTTATAATCATATTGCTTTGATGAAATATCTTCTCTGATCTTCTCTGATAATTTCACCGCACCTTCAAGCGAAGTTTCCGGAAGCAATATCAGAAACTCTTCCCCTCCCCATCTACCGATCGTATCCTGTTTCCTAAGTAACGAACTTAAATATTTTGCTAATTTTTCAAGGATGAAATCACCACAATCATGACCATGTTTGTCATTAAAAAGTTTGAAATCATCTATATCACAAATAACAAGAGAGAATGATTCCTTCATCCTTGATATCCGTTTCAACTCATATGTGATCTTCTCATACATATCTCTACGATTGGACAATCCGGTTAAAGGATCTGTCCGGGCTGATTTGTCCAATTTTTGGTTTACGGTTTCCAGTTCATTGTTTATCTTTCTTTTTGACCTGTATAGATATAACAGAACAAGAATTCCTATAAGAAGAGAGAATAACCCGGCAAAGAAAACATTTTTAATAAATTTTTGTCTCCGAATTGTCATTTGCTGTATTAATTTATTCTTTTTTAATATTTCTATCTCTTTCTCTTTATTCTCCATCTGGATCCGTTTCTCTATTTCCAGAACTTTCTCACGAGCTTTGTTATTTACAATTTCTCTGTTCAAAATTTGAAATTTTCTCAGATAATCGAAAGCCTGTCTATTGTTTTTCCTTTTCTCATGAATTATGTAGAGAGCTTCATAGGCTGTTGCGATCTCACTTTTGGCATTAATGTCTGTCGCTCTTTCGATCACGATTTCCAATGTTTGAATTGCCTCATCTAAAGATCCACTTTCCCTGTTCACCTCAGCGATATTCAGGAGTGTTCTGACAATTGATCTTTTATCACCAAGTTCCTCCCTGATCTTCAATGCCTGCCTATAACGATCCATTGCCTCCTCAGACTTTCCCATTCCAAACAAAGTTAGCCCGATATTATTTAATGAATTTGATATTCCTCTTTTTTGCCCCAACTCTTTATCGATCCGGAGTGAATCAGAGTAATACTTCATAGCTTTGCTATATTCCCCCTTTTCGTAATACATGATACCGATATTCGTCAGAGTAATTGCAATACTGCTTTTTTTATTAAGTTTGCGATTTATTTCGAGTGCTCTTTCAAAATATTGAATTGCTTTTTCAGGGAAATCAATGAGTTTATAAATGACACCGATATTGTTCAAAGAAGAAGCGATTAATCTTAGTTCGCCGATCTCTTCCTTTACATTAAGTGATTGCAGGTAATAATTAAGTGCTAATTCATAACTCCCTGACATATCATAAGCAATACCTATATTATTCAGGGTCGATGCGATCTCTTTTTTGTCTCCTGCTCGTTGAAAAATATTTAAAGCTTCCACAAAACAATTCAATGAATCCGCATATTCGGCAGAGAGAATATGATTGATCCCGATAAGGTCTAAAGATTTTGCCTTCAATTTATCATTCCCAATAGTCTCCGATAATTTCAAGCTTTCGAGGCAGCAATCAAGAGAGCGTTTGTATTCTCCAATATTTTTATATGACCATCCGAGGCTTAATAAAACTGATATTCTCAGTTGATCATCGGAGTTCTTTTCAAGCAATAATAGTGCTTCATTACCTAATTCAATAGATCTTTTTGGATCTTTCCGGCTGTAAAACTCAGTTAATTCTACAAGATTCTCAATTTTCTCTTTTCCCGAGAGACGAGGTAGATCCGACTCCATTTTCTTTATTTTATCTTCAGGATATAAAGAGATTGAGAAAAATAAAAATAAAAGAATTATTAAAATAATTGTAACTCTGCTGTCTATTCTTATCATAAGTAACTCTATAATAAAATAAATCTAAATTTACTTCCACTTTCAGACTTGTTTTATCGGGTCGTTTGTAAAAAAGACAAAAAGAAATTCTGCACTATTTAACACAATATTAAATTATTTTTTTAATTTAAAACCATTCTAATTCTGTACTTGTCCAAAGTTTTGTATATAATGGCTGTGTGAAAAAAACATTCGGATTTATAACAGGGAACAAGCCTCTTGAAGAAGAGATGATGTATGCTGCTAAACATAAGTTCGATCATATTGAGATAGATCTGATAAAAGATGACTCTAAGCTGGAATCCTTCGACAGGAAAAGGATCCATGAATTAAAGAAATTATCTTTCAACAACCACGTTTCAATAAGCCTGCACCTCCCTTACACTATGAATCTAATCAGGAAAAATATCATTTCCAAAAACAAACTTATCAGCCTGATAAAACATACATTTGACTTGGCAGCAGACCTGAATGCCACCCACATCACAAGTCATATAGGATCATTTTCAAAGAAAATAATGTGGTCAAGTGCCAGAGAGGAACACCTGAAAAGAGCCATTAACAGTATTCATTTAATTGCAGATATTGCCGACAGTCACAATATCAAATTCGCACTGGAAAATCTGATTCCCCTTCCTTCTCACTCTGCTTACCATTTTATTGGAGATAACATAAATGATTTCTCTGCAATATTTTCTGAAACAGGATCAGAGTTCATCGGACTCTGCCTCGACCTCGGCCACGCAAATCTTAATGAGGGGGGGATCGAATACATTAAGAATCTTAGTGATAATATTTTCTGTGTCCATTACCACGACAATACCGGTAAAAAAGATCAGCATCTTCAGGTTGGTGATGGCAATATCCCATGGAGAAAAATCATGACAGAATTGAAGAATGTAAAATTCAATGGCCCTTACATCTCTGAATGTTTTAATTCAGAGCCAAATTTTACAAGAGAGAAATTGCTGGAAATTATCTGATCATATTCAGGCACTTCCCGTAAAATCAAAGCTCAATTTTTTCTGAAAATTAGAGATCTGGGAGAAAACATATTTCAGCATATGCTGTTCAAGTTCTGTTAATTCCTTCGGATTTATATCATTGTCCGGTTTCGTATTATTTTTTATAGCTTCCACCTGATGTTTGAACCTTGTCCTCATCAGATAATCATACACCTCTTCCATCTCTCTAAAAGAAGAATCTGTCAGCTCTCCCTCTCTATTCAATTGATATAATCTGTTCAATGTGTTGGTCTCAACTATATTTTTCTTCAGGGTATAGATCCTGGCAAAATTAACAACAAGGTGTATTGCATCCTTTATATTAAAAGTACTTGGCTTCTCCCCGCCCGATTCCAGGAGAATTTTGCCGAAAAACCCGATCGGTATCTTATAAAGAAGTGCATTTCTGGAGATATATTGAAGAAAGGATGGATTTTTAGAAATAAGAGAGTTTATATAATTTCTCAATTCTCCCGTTAAACCCTCTTCTCCACTAACAGGCCTGAAATCAAAATGGATACTTACTTTAAGCAGGTCCTCCGGTGTCGATTTTGTTATCCATTTTTTAAAATATTTTTTCCACTCAGAGACAGGCTTATTCCATTTCGGATTCATGGCCATAATATCACCGGGGCAGAATGGATATCCGCTTTTATCCATCCAGGAACATACCAGTTCGCCAAGTCTCAGGAAATATTTCTCTGCTTCTGCCGCTTCTTTTTTATCCTTCGGATCTTCATAAATAATTGCATTATCCTGATCAGTTTTCAGCGTTTGTTCCTCCCGCCCTTCACTCCCCAACGTCATGAAGCTGAACTTCAAGGGTGGCTCACCAAGCTCTCTGACAGCAAAGTTTATCAATTTCTTCAGGATAGAATCTGTGATCGAAGAGATCTTTCTGCAAATGATCTTTGAATTTGCACCACTATCGGATAGAACTTTCACAAGTGACGGGACTCTATTCTGCATAGGAAATATGTCCCGGACAACATCTGCCCTCTGAATTTCCGAGATAAGCAAAGATGCGGAATTATTTTGAATACTAAAGAGAAGATCCCGGTGTATAACTCCTCTTATCCTTCCGGTGTAATCTGTCACTGCCAGATGCCCGATATTCTTCTCTCGCATCAGAATAAGAGATTCAAATATTGAAGAGTTCATCGATATTGTTAATATAGGGGAACTCATTATCTTCATAACCGGGAAACTTTGGTCCACCCTGTCATTTAAAACTCTATCTCTCAGGTCCCGTCCTGTCACCAATCCAATGTATTCATTTAAAGGGTTACTCCCTGTAATATTGCTTTTTACAAAAATAACATCCTGATCCGAACGGGACATCGACATAACTGCTTCTTCTATGGGAGTATCCATTTCACAATGGATAATTTCTGTATAATAATCACTGAGTGGTTCATCAAATATAAATTGGGCGGTTTTAAGTTCTACCATTAACTTATCTTTATCTTCCTCAGTTCGATATTTTTCAGTAATATCTTCAATAATTCCGTCACAATATTTTTCATTGCCTCTGTTATCACAGACAAGTGCAAGAGAGATATTCAGGACAGCTGTGGTCATGTCAGGTTTCTTTATCTCAATGATCTCATTTTTGACATACCCGGCACGTCTCAATTGATCATTCAGCTTTGACCACTTTTCATCCGAGATCAGGAGATCACTGAATACCGTATCAAGTAGTTCTTCCCCGGAAGTATATCCCAGAATATTAATACTGGCAGGATTCCCTTCAATGATCTTCCCTTTTTTCCCCAGCGTAGAGCGAAAAACACCGATCTTCAAGTTGTCAGCAAGATTTCTATATTGCTCTCTGCTCTGTTCCAGCTCCTCTTTTATCCTTTTATCACCACTGATATCATTAACGACTATTGCATTACCGAGGTCCTCTCCAAATGAAATTGTAGAAACCGAAAGGAGTACATCAACGATATCATCATTTTTCTTAGTAAAACAGCTTTCATATGGAAGTGTAAAACTTTTTCTCAACTCATTCCTGACCTTATTATATTCTGAAGCAGAACCTTCACTATCCCGGCCATAAAGAGATCTCAGGTCAAGGCTACCGAACTCGTCTCCTGAATACCCGAGAAGATCACGCAAAAACTTATTTGAATAGACTATTTTATCCTCATGAACAATTAATATCCCCTGAGTAGTAGCCTCCACCAGTGATCTGTATTTTCTTTCAGATTTAATAAGTTTATTTTCAATAACCTTCCTTTTCCTCTCTGTTTTCAGACTATTTGTCATAAGATAGAAGAGTATCAGGGTTATTATGAAGATTATTAAACCTGAAACCATCAGCAAACTTCTCATCAGATCAGATATTTCCCTGTCAACGTCTTCCGTGTACATCCCTGTTCCGATGATCCAATTCCATTGCGGAAATTTCTTTACATATGACAGCTTGGGAACTACCCTGTCAGGATCATCCTTCCATTGCCACATATAGTGAATGAAACCCTGACCATCCCTTTCACAAAGCCTGACCATTTCTACAAACAATTTCTTCCCATTCGGATCCATCTCATTTGACAGATCTTTCCCTTCAAGTTGCAATCTGTATGGATGCATTATCATATTGGGAAAAGTATCGATAATCCAGAAGTAATCCTTATTCTCTGTCCCGTATCTTAAATACCTGATATCAGTTTTTGCAAGTTCCTGTGCCTTCTCTATATCATGTCCATAAGCTTCTCTTTCCCTTTCATATTTGTCCAGTATGCTTACTGCTGAATTAGTCAATTGCTGTATCATCTCTTTTTTTCTTTCCATGATACTGCTTTTAAATGAGGGGATCATATAGAAAAATATAGAAAATACAAAAAGTCCGATCGCAAGGAAAGAAGGAAGAATAAGTTTAAGATTATGAAAAGATGATCTGAATTGATGTTGCTCTTCCATAATTAGTCAGTAAATAAATATTAAAGTCATAATACATCTTTGTCAACCTAAAGGATACAGTTATTTCATAATGAAAAAACAAAAATAAAGTAAAAAAAACACCGGCCTTCGAAATGAAGGCCGGTAATATAATTAAAATCTCTTTATACTTTCACTTTTTTCTTTTGTGTCATTAACGATACAACAACCAATGTAAGGAAAGAGAGCGGGATAGAAATTATCCCGGGCTGACTCAGGGAGATCGGAGAACTCGCTTTGTCAAATCCGTATCGGGCAAACATGTCCGGTGATAACAGAATTATAGACAGAGCAGCAACAATTCCGACAAATATTGAAGAAGCAATACCCTTTGCCGTTGTCTTTTTCCAGAATATCAGCATAATTATTGCCGGGAGGTTTGCTGATGCAGCAACTGCAAATGCCCATCCGACCAGGAAGGAGACATTCATCCCTTTAAAGAGAATTCCAAGGATTATAGCAACCATACCTATACCAAGTGCAGATATTTTCCCTGCAAAAACCTTTTGTTTTTCGGTCATCTTGATCCCCATATATCTATCCATCAGATCATGAGCAATAGCTCCCGACGATGCAACAATAAGTCCGCTTACTGTCCCAAGCACTGTTGCAAACGCGATAGCGGATATAATTGAGAACAGGCCGACACCAAAATATTTTGCCAGTAACGGTGCGGACATATTACTCGATGACAGATCAAGGACCCCATGGGTCATGGCCCCCAGTCCCATGTAAAGTGTCAATATATAGAAAAATCCGATTCCGCATATAGCGACAATTGTTGATTTCCTGGCATCCCTCTGACTAGGGACTGTATAATACCTTATGAGGATATGAGGAAGAGAAGCAGTCCCCAGGAACAATGCTAACATTAATGATATGAAGTTAAGTTTTGACCAGAATGTCGAGCCTTTATCCACTTTGAATTTAAGTCCGGGACGCATTATCTCTTTACCGGAAGTCGGATTCTGATACCAGATCGTTACTTCATTATCACCATCCGTAACTGAAGTTTTGGCAAACCTGACTATCTCACTCTCTTCAATTATTGAGAGGAAAGAGAATGGATCCAAGCTTCCGGTTTTCTCAACTTCTTTGCCGTTCATGATCAGTTTACTTATATGCCCGACCTGAAAGAATCTCCCTTCCGAAGCCAGAGCTCCATTATAAAAAACCACTTCATCCGGCTTAATAGTACTTGACAGAGCTTCCTCAAGCTTGAACTCTCCATCAGATCCTTTAACCTTCCACCAGGTGAAGATTCCGTCTTTTTCAAGTTTTACAAATTCACTATCTTTCACTTTGAATGTTCCTGCAAACTTATAATCCTGAGAATCAGGAGTATAGGACTCTCCATCAAAAACAGCATCAAGAGTTACAAAGTCATGATATTCATCACTGGGCTTTTTATGAAGCCCGTTTATTATAAGAGAGACAGTCAGAATAGTTGAAAATATTATTAACAATCCACCTTTAATGAACTGAACATATGTGGTGGAGGTCATTCCGGCTGTGGAGACAATGATTATAACAATAGTTCCAACTATAAGGACACCTACATAATGTTCAAGCCCCAGAAGAGGTTTGACCAATGCTCCGGCTCCAACCATCTGTGGGATCAGATAGCAGATCGAGACTATCAATGTGCTGATCGCTGCCATCAATTGTATCCCCTTTGAGTTAAACTTTGAATCGAGAGCATCCGTGAATGTAAATTTTCCCATCCTTTTCATTGGCTCGGCAATTAGAAAAAGGGCTACGACCCATCCGGCAAGATAACCTATTGAATAGAGGAAACCATCATATCCCGAAAATGCGATCATTCCGCAAATACCTAGAAATGAAGCAGCAGAAAGATAATCTCCGGCAAAAGCAATACCATTGACCCCCCAGTGAATAGTTCCACCGGCGGCAAAATAACCTGAGGCTGTTTTTGTTTTTCTGGCAAAATAAAAAGAGAGCGCCAGTACCATGACGACAAAAATAATAAAAAATAATACAGCGAGAAATGATACAGGATATGTCATTCTTTATTCTCCTCTTCGTCAACATTCAATTTGTTTTCCATTTTTGTACAATAGTGGTTGTAGACTATTCCCATAACGATCGCCAGAATTATTAGAAAAAATCCGTAAAAAACGGCGAGATTCAAACCCAATATAATTTTAGTTTCCATGATCTTTGGAGACCATGTGTTAACAAATACAAATCCTGCATAGATAAACGAATAAACACCGAATAATATCAATCCAACTTTGGATTTAAATTTTGCGGCTTTGTCTTCTCCAAGTTCTACTGCCTCATGTTGTTGCATCTTTCCTCCTTTATTAGTCAGAAAATAAATTTGATTAACTTGTTTTGTTAGAAATTAAACAAAAATAAAATTTACCACTATTGTAGGAACTATTCAATAGAAAAAAATAAATATCCCGGGTTAGCAAAGCCACGAACACTATAATTCAGGAAGGAGTAAAGCAAAATATGATCTCAATTGCTTCGCAATCCGGTCTGAATCTGGATCTTATGCTTCGCAATATTTCAATAAATAAAGATAAATCAGGAGAAAAATCGGTTTATTTTAAATTTCATTTGATAGACTACATAGAATCAACGACATCCTTAAAGGAGAACGGTTATCTTGTTGCTGGTGTATCCAAGATCGGCAAGAACGTTGATTCTCTTATCCTGGTGATCAACACAGAGATCGAATAATTGTATAACTGAAATCAATAAACGGGGATCGCTTTTAGAAGGTTCCCGTTTTTGTCCATTTTAATCAACCTGAATGCGGAAGTACCTGCAAAAATTGTCCCCTCTTTTGCAAAAGCGAATCCTTTCAAATACTCCGGCCATCCAGGGATAGAAGGAATTGTAAGTAATTCAACTTTGTTTGTTTCTGTATCCAGGATCATCCCTCGTCTCAAACCTCCGGATGCTATTAATTTCTGATCCGAAGAAATTCCGATCCCATAATTAAATTGTTTTCCTTTCTTAAAAAGAGTTACCTCACCTGTTTTTGATATTTTTGCATTAGTATTTCCATAGGTCATCAAAATCACTTCATCGGAAGTTACTGCCATTTTTGCATATTGAGAGACTGAAAAATAAATGTTTTTCTCAAAAACCTTTTTTTTTGAAGCAGGGTCATAGATCGTAAAAACAGAGGTTTTGCCATCATTCATCATTTTAAATTTTTCTCTTTCGATCCCCTTAAGATCTTTTGGGATAGCACTGCTGCGGACAATTTTTTCACTATTCTTCGGCCCTTTGGAAAGTGTGATCAATCTCTTTTGAGCGGGATCTATACCGATCATTTTCACCTTACTCTCAAGAGGGATAGATCTTAAAAGTGCTCCATCCTTCATTGAGTGGAAGTTTACCGAATAGTTCTTATACTTTTTTGAAAAAACAACCACTTCATTTTTCAATGTTGATACTATCATTCCTACAGAATATTTAAATTGTCTGATCAGCTTTTTTTCCTTAATATTGAAGAAATTTAAAGTCTCATCCCTGTTCTCTGAAACAAGAATGCTTCCGTCATTATTGAAGGCAAGATTAAGTACCTGTGTCCCGGCAGGGATCCTGTCAATGACCTCCATTTTCCCTGAATCAATCAGATATATTACACGTGATATACCTCCTACGGCAACAAGCTTTCCATTAGGCGATACTGCTACTGCAGGAAGTCCGGACCTGGGTGTAACCGGTAAAAGCATCAATCCAGACAAAAAAAATAACATTAATAATGAAAACAGAGTATTCCTCATGTTCATTCTCCTGAATACTAATTTGTTAAAAATATCATTAGAATTTTCACTCTTCAGTTTAGTAAACAAAATATTCATTGTCAACCATACTGGTTGCATTGGATAATCAAAGAAATATAGTTGTGTACCGGGAACACGAGGAGTATTTACCTATTCTCCATTGATCTCTCCGGGTTTATGTTTCAGAAATTATGAACTCTGGTTTTACAATTAATATTAGTAGATCCGTTTCCAGAGGTGATCATTTGAATTCTGTCACATGAACCTTCCAGACCTCTTCATCCTGATCTTCGACAAGCGAATATACCTTACCGTTATAAACAGAATATAGGATCGGATAGAATGTGAAATGCTCATATTCATCAAGAGCGACAAAAGTTTTCCCTTTTTCATTACCCTTTAGATCAAGCTTAAGGCATTCCCATAGATCACCCTCTCTTTTAAAAGTAAGAACATATATACGATCACTTTTTACCTGAATATCTCTGATCGGAGGGAAATTCTCTCTTATTTGAAACACCTTCTTTATATATTCAAATGCATTCTTAAATCTTGGATTTGTTCTGAAGAACTCTAATGCACTCTCCCTGAAATTTCCCGGTATTTTTACTTTCGGATAATCTTTCTCTATTACATATTCTCTCTTTCCATTATCATCGAAAACAATGATCTTGAAATCATCAGAATTTGAATTGATATATATTCTGTTCTTATAGACCGGATTATAAGTAAAGCTTGTGATCGGAAGGATAAGTTTAGTTGGATTATTCATTTCGAAATCACTCAGAAAGATTACGTTAGCTGATTTATAGTTGTTTTTGTAAATTGTAAATCCTATATATTGCCTATTTTTTTCTCCTGCAGTAGGTCCGATCCCGAGAAATTTCCCGTTGACGGGGAACAGGAGCCTGTCAACAGTCACCTTATTCTCTTTGATGTAGTTTCCATCTTTGTCAAAGAAAGACATCTTATTGGTGCTGTTCACTATCAACTGACCCTTAAAAAAACTCATGGATAATGGCCTTCCGTCATTTGGATCATATTTAAATTCCTTTGGGCCCTCACCGGCTCTTCCGAATTTTTTTATAAGTTTAAAATCTTTCAGAGAATATATGTAAACAGTTGCCTCTTCCAGAATATATACTCTGTTATGATCAACAATGAACATGGACGGACGGGTAACATCAGGTAGTTCAAAAAGTTCAGCAGAAGTTACACCTAGCGGTAAAATAACGATCAAGATAACCAGAAACATAAAAGTTCCTTTCATAGTATCCTCCTTAACAATCTATATAGATCGAAATCCATAACACTAATACGGATGACCCATATGATTGGTTCCAACTGAATTCAGATTCTCATTCAGTCACTACAGATTGAACTACTGATAGATCCATAATATAATCTCTAATTAATTTGAAGATCATGAGAAAGGAAAAGGTTTATCAGAGAAAAAAAAACAAGAAGCCATTGCTGATCCGTTTGATCTTTTTAATCTCCATTGCTTCTCTGATACTTGCAGGATTCCTCGGGCTTAAAAGAGAGGAGAGTGATCTGGAATATAAGATCCGGATACTGATCCCCGAGGGGAGCGGGTACAGAGTGGTCGCAAACAAATTGTTCGAATGTTTTGATACTGATAATGAGAAGAATATTACCGGATATATTACAGGTGGTGAAGCAGCTGGATTTGCAGGACCACTTGAAGTCGGAGTGTTGGTCGACAAATCCGGGAAGATCCTGGATCTGGCTGTTGTATCAAACAAAGAGACATTTTCCTATTTTAAAAAGGTAATTGATAAACAATTTCTGAAACAATTGAAAAACAAGACATACAAAGATCAATTCGAGAACGGGAAGGATTTTGATGCCATATCGGGTGCTACATATACATCAGCAGGAATAGCAGAAGCTGTAAGGATAGGTGTGCAGAAGATAGCTGTTGAACAGTTAGATCTGAAAGTTCCATTACATCTCCCTCCGAAAATAAAATTCGGCATACCCGAAGTGACGCTAATTATCCTCTACCTTATTGTTCTGGTCGGGATCCAAACCAGGACACGGATCAAAAAAACGATCCGATGGATAACAATGCTTGCAGGAATGTTCATATTAGGATTCTGGTTTACGGTTCCACTGTCTATTAATAAGACAAATCAATTCCTCCTTGGCTACTGGCCCGATTGGCATATTAACTTATACTGGTATATGCTCATATTCAGTGTTTTCGGAATGATCCTGATCAACAAAAAAAAACTCTATTGTAACTGGTTCTGCCCCTTCGGCGCAGTACAGGACTGCATGGCATTGATAGGCGGAGGCAAGATAAAGATTCAGAAAAAACTGAGTACTATATTTACAATTTTACAGAGGACTCTCGTTTGGCTTGTACTTTTATTCGCTTTTTATTACCGGACACCATCTTTCCTGAATTATGAGATATTCAGTACTTTCTTTGCGCTGACCGGAACTTCATTGATGTTCGGTCTAATGGCTATATTCATGATCGCATCTATGTTCATCAGAAGACCATGGTGTAAAATACTCTGCCCCATTGAAGCTCTAAGTGATCTCACTTCAGCTATAAGAGATCAGATCATTAAATTAAAAATCCCCAAAATATAGGCATTTACAAAACTTTTCATCATCCGGGAGTTTTTTCTCCCTCTACTCTGTTCCGACCGTTCACTTTTGCTTTATATAGTGCTTTATCTGCCGCTGAGATCAGTGCAGTTTTAGAGTTCTCTTTTCCGGGGAGCCCTATTGAATGACCGATACTTACAGTAACTACTGCTGCCGCTTCCGACGACGGGTGGGACAACTTCAATTCCTCGACCTGCAGCCTTGCTCTCTCTGCAGCCTCAATTGTTTCTCCGAGAGTAACTCCTGGCATCAGGATAACAAACTCTTCTCCACCATACCGGGCAACTATCTCGCCTGCCCTTTTGAATAATTTTGAAAGTGCGGCAGCGATCATTTTCAATGCCCTGTCCCCTGCCTGATGACCAAGAGTATCATTGTAATTTTTAAAGTAATCCACATCTATCATTAGAATCGAGATAAAAGCTCCATAACGGGTTGCTCTTCTCCACTCCTCTTCAAATTTCTCATCAAATCCCCTTCTGTTCATCACACCTGTAAGTGGATCATTTCTGACCAATGTTTCCAGTTGGGCATTTGCGGCCTCCAGTTCCACTGTCCGTTTCGCTACAAGTTCTTCCAGTTTGGATTTTTGTTCTCGAAGAACATATGTCTTCATGTAAAGGAGAAAAACACCCAGAAAAAGGAGCACTAATCCTCCAATCACAATTATTGAAATGGCCTCTGAAGATAACATATCCCAATAATTGTATCATAATTAGATTATGTGCAATATTGGATCAAAACCTAAACATACGGTTGAAAAAGAAATCATTTAATGGCTCTAGCCTGAATTACTTTTGTTTCCGCAAAAATGTTTATCATTTTTTCTAAATCTCAAGTACTATATTTTTTCTCCTGTCTACTGATAACTATAACAATTTTCCACTTTTACCGTAAAAGACAGATTAAGATCATGCATACCTGTAAAATAAATCTTTTTTCTCATATAATTAACATTATTATCCTAGGGAGGTAATTATCATGAAACGTTTATTCTTAATAATTTTTCTTATTTCAATTCTGGTTGTAGGCTTGAATGCAAAAAAAATCGAATCAGGATCTTCATCGGTAGATAAGGCATTGAGTGGATTGAAGTTCAGGTCTATTGGACCCGGTTTCATGTCGGGAAGAATTGCAGATCTCGCTATAGATCCCAAGGATACAAAAACATGGTTTGTAGCTGTAGGCTCAGGCGGAGTCTGGAAGACAACTAATGCGGGGACAACTTTTAAACCTGTATTTGATGGTCAATCTTCATATTCCATCGGATGCATTTCTATCGATCCGAACAATTCAAATATCATCTGGGTCGGGACAGGAGAAAATGTGAGTGGACGTCATGTCGGATATGGTGACGGAGTTTATAAAAGTATTGATGGTGGCCAATCCTGGAAAAACATGGGATTAAAGAAAAGCGAACATATAGATAAGATAATAATCAACCCTTCAAATTCAGATATGATCTTTGTAGCAGCTGAGGGCCCTTTATGGTCTGCAGGCGGAGAAAGAGGCATCTTTAAAAGTATAGATGGCGGGGAAACGTGGAAAGCTTCCCTGACAGTAGACAAAGATACCGGAGCCACTGATATCATAATGGATCCGAGAAATCCGAAAGTACTTTATGCAGCTACCCATCAACGCAGGCGTCATGTGTCCGCATTGATAAACGGTGGCCCGGGTTCAGCTATTTATAAAACATATAATGGAGGAGAGAACTGGTCGAAAATTATCAAAGGGCTTCCAAAGGAAAACCTTGGACAGATCGCACTCACTATATCTCCTCAAAGACCCGATGTCATTTACGCTTCAGTTGAGACAGCGATCAGGAAGATCACATTCTACAGATCTTCAGATGGCGGTCAGAACTGGAAGAAAAAATCATCCTATACCACACCCGGGACAGGTCCACACTATTATCAGGAACTATTTGCGTCACCACACCAATTTGACAAGATATATTCAATGGAGATCAATATCCTTGTCAGCAACGATGGTGGCGGCACTTGGGGAAAGGTCCCCGAAGACAAAAAACACGGCGACAACCACGCCCTTGCATTCCATCCGGAAAAACCCGGCTACTTACTTGCCGGAAGTGACGGTGGCATATATGAAACATGGGACAGCGGGAAGACCTGGAGATACATAGCAAATCTCCCGATCACACAATACTATCGTATAGCTGTTGATAATGAAAAACCGTTCTACAATGTGTTGGGCGGTACCCAGGATAATTGCACACAATTAGGACCCTCAAGAACAACAAGAAGGGACGGAATATGGAATAGCGATTGGAGGATAACTATGGGTGGCGACGGTTATACCTGCCAGTTCGACCCGGAAGATCCGAACATTATGTATACAGAAGCACAGGTAGGATATATGATCCGTTATGATAAGAGGAATGGAGATAGTGTCCCTATCAGGCCTATAGAAGAACCGGGTGAAGAAGCAAACAGATGGAATTGGGATGCCCCCCTTATAATAAGCCCTCATAATTCGAACAGATTGTATTTCCCTTCACAAAGGCTTTACAAAAGTGAAGACAGAGGGGACACCTGGACAGCGATAAGCGGAGACTTATCTAAAGGGATCAGCCGTCTTGAGGAGAAGTTCATGGGACGGAGCTGGAGTATAAATGCAGTCTGGGACAACGATGCAATGTCATACTATAGTAACGTGGTCACAATTGATGAATCACCTCTGATGGAGGGGCTGATCTATTGCGGAACTGATGATGGATTGATCCAGGTTACAGATGACGGAGGGAAAAACTGGAGAAAGATAGAGAAATTCCCGGGAATCCCTTATGGAACATTTGTAAACGAAGTTATGGCCTCAAAACATGAAAGAGATACGGTTTATGCTCTCTTTGATGATCATAAAAGGGGAAATTTCAAACCCTATATTCTCAAAAGTACGGACAGGGGGAAAAGCTGGAGATCAATAGCAGGAAATATCCCCGACAAATATATATTATGGAGTATTGAGCAGGATCATGTGGATAAAGACATCCTGTTTCTCGGAACCGAGTTTGGTGTCCATTGCTCCATTACAGGAGGCAACAATTGGACCGCACTTAAAAGCGGGATCCCCACGATAGCAGTCCGGGACATAAAAATACAGAAAAATGAGAACGATCTGGTCTGCGGCACATTCGGCAGAGGGTTCTATATCCTTGATGATTATTCACCACTCAGAAAGATCAGCAAAACAGAATTGGAAAAAGATTTTATCCTCTTCCCGGTAAAACCTGCACTTCTATTCAACCTGATGAGAGTATCAGGTGGTGGGCAGGGACATACTTTCTACGAAGGGGAAAATCCCAAGTATGGAGCAACAATAACATATTATTTGAAGGAATCACTGAAGAGCAATAAAGACCTGAGAAAGAAAAGAGAAAAAGAACTGTCAAAAACAGGAAAAGATGTCCCTTTCCCCGGATGGGATAATATAAAAAAAGAAGCAAGAGAATCCTCACCCAAACTCATACTTCAGATCACAAATGAGAATGGTGATGTTATCAGGCGTATCGATTCTCCTGCTAAAAAGGGATTACACCGGGTCAATTGGAATTTAAGAGAATCATCTCAAAATGAGGTAAGGCTGAGCATCCCCAAGTCTTCTTCTCCCTTTTCATATTCATGGAGATACAGAAGGAGAGGCAACGTAATCCTTCCCGGGAAATATTATGTTACTGCATATAAAATGACAGATGGTGTCATGAGATCCGTTTCACAAAAAGAGACTATAGTTTGTACCCCCATATCAGGTATGAACTTGACCGATCCGGAAATGAGGGATATTACAGCTTTTCATTCTGAACTTAAAAAAATGGACCGTGATTTCACAGCCCTCTCATCTGTAATAAGTAAAATGACTGAAGGGTTGAAATATCTAAAAAAAGCCTTGCCGGAAACAAGAAAAGATAATGGAAATTTCCTTGCAAATATTCTGACTCTGGAAGGCAAACTTAAAGATATCTCTGATGAACTACGAGGGGATTCAACAAAGTGGAACAGGAGTGAACCGGTGAAACCTGGGATATCAAACTATTTCTGGGATCTCGGCAGTAAATTTGGATCAGTATTGAGGCCTGTCCGTGATTATGAAAGAACCAAACTGGATAAGATCCGAGGTATGTTCTCTAAAGTTAAAAACAGAGTAAGGTTAATTCAGAAGGAAGAGTTTACTAAACTTTTAAAACGTGCGAAGGAGTTAGGAGCACCCTGGATTCCCGGATTCGGACTTGAGGAATGAAGAAGACGAATTTATCCAGCCCGATAATTGTTAATTATGCTGAATATTAGGCGATTGTTGAATTAATATTTAACAAAAAAGTTAAAAAAATATTTGGACATCTCCACCAGAAAGCGGTAGATATTCAAACTGAGCCTGGTTAATTTGTTCGGATAATTTTCCTTTATCAGTTTAAACCAGAACTTCTGCTGGGCAATTCTATTGTTCGAAATATTCGTCCCATGTCTCCTGAAATTCGTCAGTAATTTATCAAGATGGGTTACTTTCCGGTTATCATTGATAAATCTTATCATCAGGTCAACATCCACAAGACGTTTATACTCAGGATTATACAAGCCGGTTTTTATAACTGAGTCCTTCTTATATGCAATGGCCGAATGCTTGAAGGGGACAAAAACCGATCTGAAGATCTTTTTTTTAAGCTCATCATTCCCGTAGGACCTGTATTTTTTCTTTCTGATATATCTTCCATAGTTGTCAATAACATTTATGTTTCCATACATCAGATCAGTCTCAGGATTATCTTTAAAAAATGAGGCGATTGTTGTAAGTGTATCCGGGAGATATTCGTCATCTGAATCCAAGACAACTATTATCTCTTTCCCGGATCTTTCTATACCTTCATTTCTTGCCCCGCTTATCCCACTATGTGCCTGATAAATATATTTGAATTTTTCAAAGGTGTTCTCATCAATAAGTTGTTGGACTATACTTCTGGTATTATCAGTAGATCCATCATCCACAACGATCAATTCAAAGTTTTCATAACTCTGCTGCAATACACTATCGATAGCCTTGAGCAGATATTTCTCCGAATTGTAGGCTGCTATGACTACAGTTATTCCAGGGTTCTCCATCTTATTTTGATAAGATAGTATACCAGTTTTAACTAAATGGGAAGCAAGTGAATAAATAGTTTCAGATTTAAGGGGAAGCCTGATGTTAAGGGTTAGTTCTGTGTCTTGCCAGACCGTAGATCATCCCCCATACTACCCCGATTAAGAGGCCGATAATGATCGGTTTGAAAGCTGCCGCATCAGTATGAATATTTAAAATGCTATTGATCAGATCAGAAAGGCCCAATCCGAAACTTTCAAAAAATCTGTCAAGGCCGGGGAATCCGGGACGAAGTATTTCAGTCATTATTGATCCGAACACCATAGATGTTACAGCAACCCCCCCGTGAGATGCAGCAGATTTTTTCATATTGATCTCCTTTTTATAATTATACAAAAATACCGGGAAAATTTCTCAGGACAATTATTTAAATGAAGGGAACAAAATTATCTTTGATTTCGAACTATCCCTTAAGTATTTTATTTATCAGTAAACTCAATTCCTCTATTACATATGGCTTAGGGATTGCTCCGACAAACCCGAATTTTTTATATTCTGAAATGATAGAGTCAATTGAATACCCACTGCTGACCAGAGCTTTTACATCAGGGTCAATTTTCAACATCTCTTTTACGGTTTCTCTTCCACCCAATCCGTTAGGAATGGTAAGGTCTAAAATAACACAGGCAATAGGATCCAGTGAATCCATTCGGCTTTTGTAGAGCTCGACAGCTTCTTCCCCATCTTTTGCTGTTATAACTTTATAGCCGATACATCTCAGCAATTCACCGGTAGCCTCCAAAATCATCTCATCATCATCCATCAACAGGATACTCCCACTCCCCTTGATGATTTTCCCGCTATCTTTTTCCTCTTCTTCCACTTTTCTTTCAAGAGCCGGTAAATATATATAAAAAGTTGTTGTTTTGCCTAATTCTGATTCAACAGTGATCAATCCGTCATGATTCTTTATTATGGAGAATGCTGTTGCCAACCCCAAACCGCCTCCTTTCTGTTTCGTGGTAAAAAACGGATCAAAAATATTTTTCAGGTGAGAATCCGGAATTCCAATTCCCTGATCCCTGAATTCAATACGGATATATCTGCTTTTCTTGAGCGGAAGATCTTTTATCTCCTTCCTGACGACATTTCCGGCTCTTACTTCAATTGTCCCTCCCTCCGGCATTGCCTGAACTCCATTTATGGTTATATTCTGAATTACCTGACTTATCTGACCTTCATCAATATCAACTTTCCATAGATCATCCGGCACAATGAGTTTGCACTTGACATTTGAACCACTCAAAGAAAAATTTACTGTCTCTTCCAGCAATTCTCTGATAGATGCGGGGTTTTTTACAGGAGCATTTCCTTTAGAAAATGTAAGAAGCTGCTGCGTGAGATTTTTTGCTCTGAAAATAGCCGCCTCAATTTTTTTCATCTTGGAACTCAATTTGACTTTATCATCTTTGAAAAGTTCAAAAAGGCCAATATTTACTAAGATCGAAGTGAGTATATTATTAAAATCGTGAGCGATCCCACCTGCAAGTATAGACAGAGATTCAAGCTTGTCAGTCTTTTTCAATTCTTCCTCTATTTTTTTCTGCATCGAAACATCTATATATATAGCAACGATCCCCTGCAAATCACCTCTTATCTTAACGGGAGATCCCGATACAATAACATTCAACTGTTTTCCATCTTTCCTGAATCGAATAGTTTCATGAGGATAGATCACTTTCCCGGCCAAGACACTTTTAGTAAAACTTTTTGCCTCTTTAAGGACGATTGAGTTTGTAATTAAATCATCAATATTTTTCCCGATCACCTCTGGAGGTTTATAACCGAACATTTTTTCAGCTCCCGGATTCCACTCCACTATATTATGAGATGGATCCAGGATAACTATTGCCTCGGGGATATCATTAAGAAAAGATTCCAGGAACTTTTTTCTTTTTTCAATATCAAGATCTTTCTGCTTCCGTTTTGTTATATCCCTGACAATGTTCTGAAAATGCATCGGTTTACCCTCATTATCATATATTAATGAAGCATTGACCTCCCCGGGAAATTCTGTTCCATCCAGTTTTTTGAATAGTCTTTCATATATGGGAAGTTTTTCCCCTCTTAATAATGATTCAATTTTTATACTGCTGCTCTCCTTTTCACTTTCCGCAATAAAATTAGTTGAAGTCCTCCCTATAAGATCCTTGACAGAACACCCCATCATCTCTGCAGCTTTGTTATTCGCCTCCAAATGAATACCTTTCAGGTCAAAAATAAATACAGCATCATTGTTATCTTCAAATAGAGCCCTATACCTCTTCTCGCTGATACGCAAAGCTTCTTCAGATCTCTTCGGCTCACTGATATCAAGAACAGTGGACTGATATCCTGAAAGATCCCCCATAGAATCATGAACGACCGATGCAAATCCCTGGGCAATGAATGTGCTCCCGTCTTTTTTTCTGGCAGTAAATTCACCTCTCCATTCACCGGTTTTATTAAGACTTTCCATAACAGAATTCAATTCAGCCCTATTCAGAAAAAATTCAGTCAGTGACTTTCCAATAACCTCCTCTTCATTTTTGTACCCCCATACTTTAAGAAATGACCGATTCGCATGAGTAATATTTCCCTTAATATCCGCTGTGCTGTTTGCTGCAAGGCTGGCCTCAAATACGGTATTTTTTAACCTTAATTCTTCTTTTATCTGCTTGTGTTTTGTTATGTTCCTTGCAATTGCTAACAACTCATTTTCATTCAGTTTGACCATTCTGCATTCATAGATCCCGATACCATGAGAGGTCAACATCTCATACTCAAAAGTCTGTACTTCACCGCTTTTGATCGTTTTTTTAATATATTGATTAATCAATTTAAGATATTTGTCCGAAAAACCGGAATCACGAATATTTCCCCCGATTATCTGATCTTTTGGGATAGCCAGATCTGAATCATGATCGGCTTTAAAATCAATGTAAGTTCCATCTTTTGAAATAATAAAAACGAGATCCGGTATGGCATGGTAGAAAGCTTCGGGTTTATTTACTCTGGATATCTCTTTTTTGAGATCGTCTACCCTCTGTTTCAAATCCTTATAAGTCGGCTTGGGAGAAATATGAACATCCTTATCTTTTGCCATGGAATAATCCTAATATATCAAAGAGACATAAAATTATCAACACCCACTTTTTTCTCCCGGCCATATCGTTAAAATTTAATTTATTTTGACAGAACAGAAGATCTGATCCCTTTTATTTACATTCTTGCTTCCGATGTGTTAATTATTCTGTGTAATTAAAAAAATAAGACAGGAGATCAATGTGAACAAGAATAATTTATCCCTGAGAGGAAATGAACAAGCTACCGGTCATGCACGGATAGATATGGAATTATATTTCGATGCAGTTCAGAATCTTTATTGCCCTGAAACTAATCCAAATGGCGCTTTCCCTTTAAATGTAGCAGAAAATCATCTAATGTCAGGATCCATTAAAAAAGAGTTAGCGGATATTACTTCAAACAAAACAATTCCCGACTGGATCTTAAATTATACCGACACATTGGGGAATCCTGAGGTTAGAGAAACTATCTCCCGTTTTATGGAAAATTATCTTTGCAAATGTCCCATTCATCCGGACTCTATAGGATTTGCAGCCGGTGCCAGTGCAATAATTGAGATCTCCTCATTCGTACTTGCAAACAAAGGAGATGTTGTTGTTATTCCTTCCCCGTCATACCCGATGTATTCAAATGATATGGGTGTAAAAAGCGGGATTGAACGTTATGACCTGCAGACACATTTTCATATAGAGGAGATCGGTTCATCCGCACCTGTAAGTATTACAATATTGGAGGATGTTAAAAAAGAGATCGAGACGGAGGGGAAACAATTCAAAATATTGTTAATTACATCACCTGACAATCCAACAGGCTGTATGTATGGAGAGGGGCAGCTCAGAGAATTGGCAAATTGGTGTATGAAAAACGGAGTACATCTGATCGTTAATGAAATTTATGCATTTTCCCAAATTGATACAAAAGATGAATTAATACGGGAAGATTATAATGAGGAGGTTTCATTTTATTCTTTTGCAAATATAATGAAAGATCTCAATAGCAATTTCCTACATCTCTGGTATGGCTTGTCCAAAGATTTTGCCATGTCCGGATTACGGTTCGGTATTGTACATTCACTGAATGGGGATTTTATAAATGCCCTCAGGAATGTAAACATCCCTCATATGGTTTCGAACCACACTCAATGGATGATCGGTGAATTATTCAAACGGGATCATTTCCTGAAAGAATATATTCCGGAGAATAAAAAAAAGCTGACAGCCAGTTATAAAGAAGTGGTTAAAACTCTTAAAAATATCGGTATCCCTTATGTGCCTGCCCGTGGCAGCCTGTTTATTTGGGTCGATCTTTCAAAATATTTAAAAGAAAATACAGACAAGGGGCAGGAGGATCTGTGGATCTCTGTTTATGAGAACACTGGTGTTCTTTTAACTCCGGGTCAGGGATTCGGTCATCAGAAAAAAGGGCTTTTCAGAATTGTCCATTCTGCTATACAAGTCGCACATTTAACCGAAGCAATGAAAAAACTGGAAAAGTATCTCCTCACTGTACATAGCATCAACTGAGCAGATCTTGAGCCTTCTCCCTTATAGTATCCTCGATCTTACCTTTAAAAAGACTGGCGGCAAACGGCAGATCTCCTGTTATTCGAACCTCGTCATTCAATATATCAAGAGTTCCGGTAATAGCAGAGCCCATAACTGAAAAGCTGAACCGGCATGAATTTTCGCTCCAATCTTCACGAAGATCTTTGACATTCTCTCCATACTCCCGTTTCATCTGACTCAGCAATCCCTTAATCCTCCCGCCAGCTTCCTCCCGTGAAAGCTGATGAGGAATACGTATATCTAATTTTGACATCAGAAGACCTCCATCATAAACTTTTTATTTGATATTGCATTTGCTGCTTTCGAAATATTTGCCATTTCTATATATCTTTGAGACAACTCAGTTATAGGTGTATCAATATTGTACTTCCAGAATCGCCATGAAGAGGTCGCAAGTGCTGCATATTCAACAAACAATTTCAGGTTCTCTTTCTCCACTTCCTCGAGTGCTCTGATCGTTTGATATCCTTTCACCAGGGCTCTTACCTTTGGCAACTCCATTTCCGTTCCCTTTAAACACATCCCGACAACAGCCATCCCCAGGTCAAAAACTTTGTAATAAACACAGGATTCCTCAAAATCGATAATAGCTTTGAATTTATCTCCTTGAAAAAGCACATTATCGATGAACACATCCCCATGGATCAAACCACGAGGTAATCCGGATGGAATTGTTTTTATTAGAAAATTATATTTTTCTTCCACCAACTTCTCATACTCGAAATTGATACCTTTATTCATTACACGTGGAAATGTTTCTAAACCATACTCATGATGATCAGGTAAATAATCAGGGCCCGGTATCTCATTAAGCCCGGCAATTGCGGTTCCCACCTGACTTATCATATTTTCATCCAGGTTCTCTGCCACATCCCCTTCTATATAGGGCTTAAGCAAAACTGTCTTTCCCTGATACGCAATTATCTCATCCCCTATTATTGTCTTTTGAATCAGGTTGGTAGGGAAATCATTTTTCTCTAACAGGTTGAGCAATCTGCACAATTTTTTGGTACGGATATGACCGATCTCAAATATAGTCAGGATATACTTATTCTCAGCAGTGCTGACAAGATAGTTCGTATTCCCGAATCCCTCTTCAATAAACTTATGATCGGATAGTTTCAGATCATAGTTATTCAAAATATCCCTTATATTATTATCCTGCAGCTTTATGTATTCTGTCATTTGATTTTTATGAAGTGTCTCCTTTTAATCCGCTGATCTTCATTGTACCACTCAGAAAGACAAATTTTGAATATCGCTTATCTTTCAGGATTGAAACACCGGGGGGAAACTACCATTGATCACAACTCTTCTGTTTCGGTAATTTCAGGCGATTCTGTCAAAGATCTAAGCCGTGCGATCTCATTTCCGACTTCAAGTTTGTCTTTTACCAGTTCACCCATCTCTTTATCTATCTGTCTGGATAGTTCCATTGAAATACAAACGATTACATTGAGACGAAGGGTGATACATTTGAGATACGAATCCGGTTCCCCGTCAGAGTTTTTCCAAAATGCTTCTGTATAAGGGAAACGTTCTCTGTCATCATCAAACCGTTCAAGCGGTGCTCTCAACACCCGTTCAAGAAGTGTATAGGTTTCCCGGAGTTTCTTTCGCCGGAGGAAATTCCGCTTCATCCATAATTGGATCATTTCCATCTCTTCGGGATTGGATTCAGTTTCAAACAGGATCTCCTGAAGAAGATCCTGAAGCAGCCCGTCAGGACCTGGAGTATTAAAATATTTCTGAATGATGTCGGCCATTCCCCTGAACATCACAACCCCGACATTGGAAAGGATGGACCGGCTGACTTTATGATGAAGCATTTCCACTTCTGTTTTACTTTTTCCCGATTGGCCCCGGTCGTGTTTATATGCATTTTCGATCTTTTTCAATATCCGGATCTTCTTCTGAACTTCACTTATATCATTAAGGGACTGGTCATCCTGTCCGGAACCGGACAAGAGTGAAAATCCCGAAACAGACAAAAAAAGGAGGAACAGAGTAAATTTCTTTATAAATCCCATGTTACCGGTCATTATTATTCTCCTTAAAAGTCTCTTCTCTCACCTTCTTGATAGAAATGCCCCCGCCAGTGAGAGCAGAAAAGACACCAGCCAGACATAGATCATTGTCACTGTAAAATTAACCACAATTCCGGTCAGTCCGAACTTAACACCGCTGTTGACAGCCACCCAGGTCTGTGAACTGTATCCCAGCATCGAAATCTGAAAGAACAATCCGAGGATCACATAAAACAAGCTGAAGATCACTGCATTTTTCAGCCGCCCCCCTCCGATGCGGGAATGAAAAACCGCACCGCCGAGGATAAGTCCGACGGGGATACAGATACCTGCCAGAAAATAGAGAAGGTTAATATTCGCAGAGAGGGTCCAGTAGAGGTGAGAATGAAAGAAAGGGAATCCGATCAACTGCCCCTTCACAAGATTCCATACCGCAGTGGTGTTGAATGAAGTGACCTGGATCAGTCTGATCAGCAATGGGATTACAATAGTAATCAGAAATGAAACCGCGAGAGAGAAGATCAGCCCGGATAAAAACAGACCCGTTGTGATTTTTCTGAGCGCCCTGATCTTTTTAACAGGTAAAGGCGCTGTATCATCTTTCGCTATTCCCAACCCTTTCTCAAGTTCCTTGTCTGCAGTAAATGTTTTCATCGATTCTTTGAAAGACTCCCCGTCCGAGATTTCCGTTCGTTCAACATCAAACGGATTAATGAATTTGAACTTAATCATATTAAAAGCAATCACATCTCCTGTCTTGATCCGGGCATTTGAGACCCGTGTGTCATTCACAAATGTGCCGTTGGAAGAACCCAGATCCTCGATCTCATAATGATCTGTATGTTTGACTATCCGGGCATGATCCGATGAAATGGTTTTATCTGTCAATTTCAGATCAGAATTTATATGACGACCAATCTTGAAAATATCTTTACGAACATGAAATTCCATACCGTTGAAATCACTATCCAAACCCTTTAACACTACTTTAAGTACAGTTGTTTCATTCATAACTGCTCCTGAACCCATATTAAAAAAAAATGAAATAAATATCAAACTGAAAAGGGAGTATCGTCAATCAAATTCTTATGGGCGTCCCTTCTTTTCCTCCCTGCTATCTCCGGATCATCCCAGTTTCCTTATCGCTGCTAATGCCGTATCATTAAGTACCTTCGATACATTGCTGAGCTGTTGTATCACCTGTTGTAGTTTTTGCAATGCATTCTGCAGATCAATGTTAGCAAGATCCGCTTCTTCTCCCATGGCAGCAAGGTCTTCTTCAAGGTCTCCGATATATTCATCAAATTCCGTCTTATTTTTGAAATCGACCATCTCAGAATTGACATGGATCCTGCCGGAAAGCAGGATCGACCGGTCGGGCTTTGATAATTTTTGAATCTTCAAAACTCTCTTCGAAAACTTAATCGCATTGGAAAAATTTTTGATCCTGAATCTGAGAACAGTCTTTCTCCTTATTTTTAAACCGGGTTTACTTTGGAGCTGACTCCGATGATCTCTTAGTTCGTTTATTTGTTCACGAATCTGCTTTTTCAGTTTGTTGAAGTATTTAACCTTGGATGCATACAAAGCCAGATCATCCTGCATCTCATCATAGGATTCTTTAAGGACGCTTTGAACGAGACTGTTTATATCCGTTGACGGATCTGATGAGTAAAGATCTTTTACTAATTGCTTCCACTTATTCAGTGTTACGGGATCCAGCTTTTTATTATTCCTGATACTTTTACTTATCTCTGTCAAACGTAATTTAAATTTGATATTCAGCTGAGTCGTAGTTTTCATTTTATAAATTTTTTGTTTAGGTAATACAAGACCTGAACTCACAAAACCACAAATCAACATAATTATTAATAATTTTCTCATAACAATCCCCTAGTGAATAAATAAACTTTTTGATCAAATATCTCAATTATTAAAAATTTCAGGGTGTTCAGGAAATGCAAACTGAAGACTTGATCCCTTTTATGATTTTATTTTTTTGAGTTATTTTTGGAGCGTTTTTGCAGAGGAGAAGGGGTTATCCTCAGGATGTAAACTTCAATATTGCCACAATAGCAAAGAAAGTAGCCCCCAAAGTAAAAAATATTATTTTGAGATATACTTCTCAAAACTGTATAGAATAAGATAGGAGAATTTAATGAGAGGAAGAAATCTGTTTTTATTGGCTTTTACATTTATTATATTGGCTGTTTTATTCACTGGATCATCGCAGGCAGAAATTGCAAAGCCCCGTCTGAATCTTATGAAGAAAGATATCATGCTGCAGGTAGATGGTTATTTTGCGATCGGGCATAGCTCTAATTATGAAGAAGTTTTCGGATATTTAGACCTGAAACACAATGGTAATCCATATAAGGATGCCAGAGTTATGCTTGGAAATATGGTTATTCCTCAGAAAAGCCCGGGACATTACTCTTTTCAGGATCTTAATATTCCTATCAATAATAAACCGGTAGAACTCAAAATAGCATACTCTTCCGGTTATTCTATGAGAAAGAATGTTATTACTATTAATGGTATTGTTGTCGGAACATGTATAAAAATTACCCGGCCTGATTCAACACATTTTCTCCCTTTCGTATCAGATACCTACAAGGTTTCCTGGAGTGGTATTAATGGAAAAACACTTTTCTATATCAATAATCTCACAGACAATTCAACAACCATCTTTAAATCTGAAAATGTTATAGGCACAAGTATTGCTATAAACTCGGCTCTCTTTACAGAAGGGAGTCTGTATAAATTCTATCTTCAGGGGCGTAAGGGCCTGAGGATATCCGGTCCGGCTACTTCCAACTCAAGCTTCTATTTTGAAAAACAGAGTACTATAAGATCTACCTGTAAACGCTTAACAGGAATATCATTGCAGAAAAACAAACCTGTGATCAAAAAGAAAGCAACAAAATTTTATAAGAAGCCAACAACCGTCTACAAAAAACCAAAACCTATAACAATAAAAAAATCTTCACATGTATCTAATTTGCAGATGAAGGTGGTTGACCTGGCCTGTTCTCTCAAAACACCATCTCTTCTTCCAAGCAACAATAAAGTTAGGCTGAGAGCAAGTGTTTTTGTGCTGGAGTCAGGCGGGAAAAAGCTGGCAGGAAGAAATGTTACATTTTTGTTTACAATGAAGAATGAAAGAAATAGCGTTATAAGATCTGAATCAGTAACTTTAAGGATCAAACAATTCCCGACACCAACAATAGCGGAAGTCCATATCCCTATTGAGGATGTGATAGCAAATCATCCGATCCATGTAAAAGTTGAGCTGGACCCGGGTGATAAGTTCCTGGACAAGAACAGGTCGAATAACACAAAAAGCAAAACTTTCTGGTTGAAATAACGATTTAGCTTAACAGAAAACCAAAATCGGAAAGGATCCCCGGACTGGGGAGAGTTGTTCCATTCATTACTCTTTTATGATTTTATTTTTTTGTGTCATCACCGGAACGTTTTTGCAACTGAGAAATAATTACAACGATTAATACTATAACAACTACTACAATTCCGCCCAATATTGAATTACTCACATTTTCCTCCGGACCTAAATAAGTTCAATTCTTTTCCAATCTCCCAATACTAATAGAGTGTAATAAAAAAGAAAAAATACAAATCAAATTTTAAAGACAATTACAATTTTGATCTTTTATTAACGAAATACAACAGGTTCACAAATTCATGACAAATTGTTCTTTCAATTGATTTAACCTACATTTTACTGACAATTTGCATTTTGTAGGGTAACGCGCCTTTGTGTAGGGGCAAATGGTAATTTGCCCTGTTCGGGATATATTTTGAATTGGGCGAATTCACCTAGGCCTCTGTGACTCAGTTGGTAGAGCGGAGACAGCGCCAGCCATGAGCCTACAGCTTCAGCCAAAAACATAAACCAGAAATGAGAAGCATGGGGATCCGATGGAGAGAGGTGTATCTTGATACATTGAACGAGACCGGGAGAGCATAACAAAGCAGACATAGCAATAATGACAATTACAGTTTTTTTCTGAGGAAATGGAGGCCTAATTCGTAATCAACAGCCCACCTTTTGATTATAATCCAGATAGACTCGACATGAGAATAATGATAGAATTGCTCCATGTAGCCCAGGCTACTTTCTCTTCGCCGATATAGCTCAGTTGGTAGAGCATCTGGTCTGCTTTTCCGAATAAAAAATTAACGAAATTGTCAGAATTGCTGCGGATGCGAGGCATGTGAGTCCGGTGGAGAGAGGTGTATCTTGATA
>DBOL01000059.1:31933-32592 GCA_002299555.1 Candidatus Aminicenantes bacterium UBA647 | reverse complement strand
TGAAAATGAAAAACTGAATAAATATCGATCTTTCCCTCCGGGGATAGAATTTCTCTAAGCCCCCCGATAAAGGAGAATATTTGTTCTCCGCCTTTAAAATTATTCAGATCAAAAAATGACTCCGGTTTAAGAAACAAAACAGAATCAAAAGATCCCTCAGAAATACTATTCACCTCTGCAGGAGTTAATATGACAATATTATTCCCTCCTGTTTCAGCCCTTTTCAGGATGGTCACATAATCCCCGGAAAGTTTAGCGTCAAATGATATTACAGATGTCTCGCCAGCCCTTAAAATCAATTTTTTCTTCAAAGAACTAACACTTATATCCTCAATAACTTTCAATTCAGAATTGCATTTTTCACAGGTTTCAGGTTTTTTATGAGTATAACTGCAAGACATACAATTGATCTTGTTGTTTGCTGATATCGTGACAGAACCACTACATAAAGGGCACTTAAAGATATTCTTGCACTCTCCACAAAATAAAAATTTGAGGGAACCCTTCTTGCTTACTATTACAAGGACCCTATCCCCTTTTGCAAAATTATTTATAATAGAATCCGTTACCTGATCAGGAGGCACCCTTGTACCAGGATTCAATTTCTTAACTGAAACAGGCCTTACATCAGCTGCTCTTTCATCTATAATATTTAGAGA
>DBOL01000059.1:1237-31639 GCA_002299555.1 Candidatus Aminicenantes bacterium UBA647 | reverse complement strand
TCATCTATAATATTTAGAGATTCTCTGTTGTATTGGTGAAAAGAAGTAAGGCTGCTGTTCCCCTCAATAATATCAACACCCATGATCTCTGCCTTAATCCTTGCAACTTTTCTAAGATCAATTCCTGATGAAATATTCTTGTCATAAAAAAAAGATCCGGGTTTTTCAATTATTATTGCTCCCGGATGCTTTATTGGAAGAAACAAAGCAGATTCTCCTCCACCTATAAACACCGGATCATTTCCTCGTGCCAGCCTCCAGATCCTTTCTCTCTCCACTGACTTTATACGTGAATTGTATATCTGAAGATCACTCATGGCATTTTTATATTTATCCATACTAAGATTGTTTGGAAGAAGCATCAGCGGCGTTCTTCCGGATGATCTTTCCTTCAACCAGATTTTTTGATAATAATCACTTCTGTAATAATTCAAATAGATCAAATGGTCAGGCTTATTCTTATCATCAGTTTGATCTTCAACCTTTTTTTGCAATCCCTGAATTTCACTTCCCTTGATTTTATAAAAAAATTCTACTCCTCCACTCTTGCTGATCTCTTCAAGTTCTTTAGCAGACCTTTTATAGAAAGGGCGTTCCAGATCATCAAATTTGAAATACAAATTTGTTAATGATCTCATCCCGGGTGAAATGGAAGTATCAAGTATCTTACCTGCAGAGATCATGAAAGTCCTTGAAATTTCACTAACAAACTTTAAATAGTTTTTATCAGGGATATATTCATCCTTAATAATTCCAATAATAGATTTAACACGACCTTGATATTCGGACTTGGTGTTAACTATCCAGCCTGAGGTAACTCTGTTCCAAACGGGTACAATTACCCTTATCCCTTCTTTAATATATTCTGGATCCCCTTTCCACTCGTATGAGAAATTTGCTGACGAATTCAGGGAAAGTGCGACTTCAACTTTCAACGGCTTCATCTCCCTTTAT
The DNA here is from genome assembly GCA_002299555.1 of Candidatus Aminicenantes bacterium UBA647. Taxonomy (GTDB): domain Bacteria; phylum Acidobacteriota; class Aminicenantia; order UBA2199; family UBA2199; genus UBA647. The sequence goes on along the minus strand of DBOL01000059.1, from coordinate 30,685 downwards.
GATCGCCATTACCTTTTCCATATCACTCCACATTTCCCACTTGACCCGGGAAATCTCCTCCCTATCTTTTTTGTGAAGTATAAAAGCCGGGTGATATGTCGGAATCACAGGTATATCCATAAAACTAAATAACTGGCCTCTCACTTTTGATATCGGATAGTTGGAGTTCAGGAGATTATTCAGAGCTACTTTCCCCAAACACACAATAACTTTAGGCTCAAGAATCTTTATCTGAGCTTCAAGGAAAGATATGCAAGCCTTTACTTCATCTTCCTGTGGGTCCCTATTATTCGGAGGGCGACATTTAACAATATTCCCTATAAAAACTGTTTCTCTTGAATATCCCATCTTATCGATTATCTTTTCAAGTAATTGCCCCGCTTTACCTATGAAAGGCCTTCCGAATTTGTCTTCTGTCTCTCCCGGGCCTTCTCCAACAAACATGATCTCAGGAGAAATATTCCCTTCTCCCGGAACATAATTGGTTTTAGTTTTGTGTAGAGAGCATTTCGTGCAGGAAAGAATTCGCCTCGTCAACTCACGTAACTCTGATAGTGGTTCCGGATCTCTCTTCTCAACAAAATCTGCACCAATTTCTTTATAGAATTTCAGGATATCAGTTAATTCTGTCATATGAATTTTATTTGTCAGGATTTAAATTAAATATCTCATCCCAAAGGATACTTGCTATCTCAGATTTCTTCATCTTTCTATTGACCTTTATTCCATCCCCGGTAAGAAAATAGACCTGACTCTCATCAACATTAAAAGCTTTATTATTTTCCGAAATCTCAGTAAGGACCATTAGGTCAAGATTATTTTTTATTAATTTTTTCTGCCCGTTCTCAAAAATATTTTCTGTCTCAACCGAAAATCCGATCAGGATCTGTTTCTTTTTTTTATCTCCTAATTCAGAGAGAATATCAGGGTTTTTTATAAGTTTCAGCATTATGGAATCCTGATCTTTATTAATTTTATCAGGATATATTTTTGCACTTGTATAGTCACTAACGACTGCAGCCATTATAACCAGATCAACTTCATAATAATATTTCAATACCTGCTCTCTCATTTCAATAGCAGTTTTTATTTTTACTATCTCAACATTATCCGGAATATAATTAGAAGCTCCTGTAATATATACAATTCTCTCTATTTCCCTTTTCTTTGCTTCTTCCGCTATATGATATCCAGTCTTACCTGAAGAGTGATTAGAAATGAACATCACGGGATCAATTGGTTCGATCGTAGGGCCTGAAGCAATCAGCACACTATTTATCATCCACCTGCTCCTTTGGAATTGTTTTTATCAGACATTGACACTGCTCTCATATATTTCCTGAAAATATTACTAAATTCATTGTAGGAGTCATCAATATTATCATTTATTATTTTATGATCGTAAGATCCTGATCTTCCAATTCTAATCTCTTCTTCTGCAGTAATAAGCCTTTTTCGAAAATCACTATTTAATTTTTTTTCTCTCTTCATTAATCTTTTCCCCAGTTCTGAAATCCTAGGAGGCATTATAAAAACATGAAGTGAATCCGGGAATTTTTTTTTTATTATCTCTGCGCCCTGCACATCAATATCAAGGATCAGAATATAATCACCGGTTGATTTATCTTCTATCTCAAGAATTGAAGTACCATAAAGCGCCCCATGAACTTCCGCCCACTCAGCAAAGAGATTTTCTTTGATCATATCAGAGAAATTCTTCCGGGTGATAAAATAGTAATCCTCAGAATCGATCTCTCCTTCCCTTTTTTTTCTTGTTGTATGAGAAACAGAGAACAGAATAGAATTATGATCTTTTGTCAGCATTTTTATTAATGTGGATTTCCCACTCCCGGAAGGGCCGGACACAACAAAAATCTTATTCATTTTCAAGGCGTGAAGTTAAAGCCTGAACTGAAATTGCCGATAAAACTGTAATACTATCAACAAGAACCAGTACTGAACGTACCTTCTTCCCCATCGTGGCATCTATCAACAAGTTCTCCGACTCTTTGTTTTTTACAAATCTTTTCACAGGAGCTGAGTTTGGCTGAATTATAGAAGCTATTTTGCTGACGATCACGGAATTCCCGAAACCAATGTTCAAAAGAATTTTATTCGACATTCTGAACCTGCTGCTTAATTTTTTCGATCTCTCTCCTTATCTTGATCACATATTCATGAATATCCAAAGAATTTGTTTTTGCCGAAATAGTAGATATTTCTCTGAGTAATTCCTGGGTAAGAAAATCTAACTCTTTCCCCAGAAGATCATTCTTCTTTATTTTTACCATATTCCTTATTCGGCCGGAATGTGTCATTAATCTATTTACTTCTTCTGTTACACACGATTTCTCAGCAAGAATTGCCGCTTCCTGAAGAACTCTTTTATCATCTATATCAATATCACTCAGAAATTTTTTTATTTTATCCATGTATTTTTGAAAAAGCTCTGATTCTATCTCAGAGGTTTTTTTCTGAACAATTACTACATTCTTTTCAAGGACATCAAGACTACTTATTATTGATTTTAATATCTCGTTCCCCTCTTCCTCTCTGCTTTTTATAAATTCGAGAAATATTTTTTTTATCTTTTTTGCAATAACAGATCTTTCCTTCTCAGACAGATCAATTCCGGTTTGTTCCAGATGAAATACCATCGGGATCTTAAGTAGTGAATCAAGTGAAAGTGATAATTCACTCTTATATTTTTTTTTGAAATGAAGTACTTTGTCCAGGATGTTTGACAAAAGATACTCATTGAACTGGATGTCCCAGGTGTTCTGATCAAGATCAAAAAAATCTATAATTATTTCAACCTTCCCTCGATGCAGGTCTTCTTTGATTATTTCCTTGAATATTTTTTCGATTTCCTGTGATGCGCCTGAACCTTTAAATGAAATATCAAGGAATCTGTGGTTAAGGGATTTTATTGTTATCCCAATGGAGAGCCTGTCCAGAGAAAACCTCCCCTGGGCAAAGCCTGTCATACTTCTCATCGCTACATTATAATATCCATATCTGGAAATTGCAAATTATAAAGAGTGTAATATTGTCCCTTTTTTCGGATAAGTTCACTATGATTTCCGGATTCAATTATTCGTCCTTTCTCGATCACGAGTATTCTGTCTGCTTCAATAATTGTAGATAATCGATGAGCAATTATGAAACTTGTCCTATCTTTCATAACATCATCCATAGCTCTTTGGATCATTTTTTCTGATTCATTATCAAGTGAAGCTGTAGCCTCATCAAAGATCAATATTGAGGGATCTTTAAGAATTGCCCGTGCAATTGATATCCGCTGTCTTTGTCCTGTGGACAGAAGTACTCCCCTCTCTCCAACAATTGTCTCATATTTTTCAGGAAGTTTTTCAATGAATTCAGATGCTCTTGAAATCTGAGAAACCTTTTCAAATTGTTCCTCTGTGAAGTCGTTAATTCCATATGCAATATTATTCCTGATTGTATCATTGAAAAGAAAAACATCCTGAGTGACAAGTCCAATATTTTTCCTGAGAGAGCTCATAGACACTTTTTTTATATTATTTCCATCAATCAGGATCTCTCCATCAGAATTATCATAAAAACGGAGAAGTAGATTCATCATAGTGGTTTTACCTGAACCACTTTTGCCAACAATTGCCACCATCTCATCAGGATTAATTGTGAAGCTCATTTTTTTTATTACCGGAATTTCTTCTTCATAAGAAAAAGAGACATTTTTGAATTCTACTTTACCTTTAACAACTCCGAGCTCTACAGGATTCTTAATATCCTTTATTGGATTCACATCTTTGATGACATCCATAACTCTTTCATACCCGGCCTTTCCCTGATTGAAATCTATGTGAGCTTTTGACAATCTTTTCAACGGGTCATACATCATAAATAATGAGGCAAGGAATGAGATGAACTGACCTGCATCAATTGTACCCTCCGAGATCCGATGCATCCCTATCGAGAAAATAACAGAGGCAACAACTCCTCCCATCATATTCATAAGAGGTGATGGAAGTGACGAAAGTAAAGATATCCATGCATTTATTTTGTAATGCTTTTCATTTATATTTGAGAATTTTTTTATCTCAGCGGATTCCATATTATACGCTTTAACAATTTTATTCCCGGAAACAGTCTCAGCAAGAAATGAAGAAAGCTCGCCTATCGTTTCCTGAGATTGAATTACTTTCTTGTGAACCTTTCTTCCAAATAACTTAAGGATAATAGCAGCTACGGGAGTAATAATAAGTGAGATCATCGCCATTTGCCAGTCAAGATAGAATACAATCACGAGAAGAATCGAAAGAGTCATGGATTCTTTTATATATATAGTGATCGTTTCGGATACTGCAAATCTGACCTTGTCAATATCATTGGATATTCTTGAAACAAGATCTCCTGTACTGGACTTGGACAGAAAATCTATCGACTTATAAATTAGTGATCGGTAAAGCTGATCACGAATATTCCTGACAACCTTTAACCCGAGAGTTTTCATATAATAAGAGGCGAGAAAACTGAACAATGCATTTCCAAAAAAAGTTAATAGTAATAGTTGAGGAAGAATTATCCTAAGATCACCACTTTCACTACCGACAATATTAAGAATGAATTCTCTGATCATTTTACCCTTTCCGGATAATTCCCCACTATTCTGAACTGAGATTTCATTTATAACAGGCCAGATGACCAACGCTAACATACCCACGAATATAGATACCATCAACATGAAAAAGAGTGCAATTATCAACCTGACTTTAAATGGTTTTACCTGCGAAAGAAGATTCCCTTCAGAAATTTTCAAATTATTTATCCGTATCAGAGTTTTTTTTAATTTTTAAACTGATCTTTTTAGCTCTTTTTCTTATCAGTTTTGATATTAAAAAAAATAAAGGTGAAGTGCAATAGAGGATAGATATTAACGGAAGTATCTTGTCAGGAAACATTATGAGAAGTGCAATTGTGACTGCAAACAGAAAAAGAAGTTTGAGTCCGATTTTAGAATTAACCTTCTTGAGTGTCTTGTATTTTACATTTGAGATCATAAGGAAAGATATTATTATTACAACTAATGCAAATATCATTACCCATAAAGGAGATGTTATGGGATCCTTGAAATATAAGACTATTGATGCTATTGAGATCGCACCTATAGGAATTGGCAATCCTATAAAAATATCAGTGGGTACCACATCTGCTTCTTTTATAACATTGAACCTTGCCAATCTGATTATGCCGGCACTTAAAAACATAAAGGCTATCACTTTTCCAAATTGATAAAATTCCGGAGTGAATCCCCATTTATTAATCAGGAAACTGGTTGAAACACCAAAAGCCATCGCATCAACCAGTGAATCAAGTTGAACACCGAAATTAGATTCTGTGTTTGTCAACCTTGCAACAGTCCCATCAAGTCCATCAAGAATAGCACTTGCCACAATTAAATATATGGCATTAACGAAATCACCTTTAAAGATTTGAAATACAGAAAGAAATCCGGCAAAAAGGCTTAGTAGTGAGAAAAGCGATGGTAAAAAAGAGAACCTTGTCAATCTGCTCAAGCTGACCCGTCTAATTCTTTTTTTTTTCATAAATTATCCTCAACTTAACATCATCAAAATATACAGATTTTATAGTTGCTTTTTTCTATCCAGTTCCAGAATCATCCTTTGCATTGAATCTTTTAAAGAAAGTTTTTTCTTCTTAATAATCTTTATATTTAAACTTTCCTCAGAACTAATATTACTATTCTGGCTCAGATTTGCAAGTTCTTTTTCACATTCCTGATGTAGACTGAACAGTTTTTTAAAATCTTCGTTATTGTTAAGAAGGAATTCTTTTATTTTGTAGTCACTCATCTTTTTGGGATTCTTTCTTTGATTCACGTGAAGAACGACAAAAATTAATATAACTTTGCATATTTTTGTCTTTCCCAATAATTGATAATGTTGTGATCACAGATTGGAGAATTGACTCTTCCAGAGTATTGAGTGAAACATAATCCAACCCTTTTTCGATGGCCAGTGATACAAAGTGAGCCGAAATTAACTGCCTTTTCGGGAGTCCTTCAGAAAGATCTAAAAGATGAGCAATAGTTTTAACTCTTGGGAAATCCAGTTTGAAAAGTTCAAGAGTATCAAGAAATTTTTTGCCATTATCACAATTCTCTTCCAATGACGAGATCATTGGGTCAAGAAGAATGTCGTTACGATCAACACCCTTATCAAGCAGATAATCAACAAAATTCTGAGCAATCAATAATGACTTTTCCGGCGACATTGGTGCTTTTCCATTATCCTTTATCAAAGCAACTATTTTTACTTTACCATTCCCTGAAACTTCAAGAATGTCATCAATTTTTTCCTTATCAAATTCAATATCTCCAAGAATTATGTCATTCTTTGCTATCCCAGCTATTTTTTTTAAGGTATTAATATTGTTACTTCTTACAAGAACTTTCCCACCAATATCCTCTATAACTTTAACTGCTTCAGTAAGAAAATAAAGTTCATTATCAAGAAGTGATCCTGCATTCAATTCAATATATTCGGCTCCATTGTTAAGTTGAGCCTGGGATTCCTTTTTTATGAAGAGGAAATCCATTTTATTCATCTTATCAAGAATTTTTTTATTTGTTGAATTTAGTGAATTCCCGATTAAAGTTACCATTCTTGTTTTCCCCTCATTTGAATGTTTTTTGTCCTTCCATCATCATTTCCATTTCTCAGATCTCAACAAAATATATCAAACTTAATTTAACCAGTTCATAAACATTCAAAAAGAACCTTATGTTCAATTTGATTGATAATAAAATCGTTGGAATACTATCAGAGTTTCCGGTACCTGTCAAGAATATAATGCGTTCTATCAGCCTCTATAATGTCTATAAAACTATTGTTAGTGTATAATTTCATCAAAATGAGATCTGATCAGGAATTGTTCAATGGGAAAGTTATAATCACTTATGATCATGTGCATTTCTCCAGGGAAGAAGTACTTCAACAATACCTCAAGATCAAAAGAGATAATTCATTCGACATTAAGTTAGAGGACATTATCAGAATCGACCTTCACAAAAAGTATAAAAACAGCACTTATTCTTCAACCCATAATCAGAATAGTTCAACAGGAAGGTCCTGCAATTTCTTTCTTAACGGATCAGATGGGAAAATACAAAAAGGGATTTCCGCTAAGAGCAGTCAAATAGATCTCACAAGTGAAATTAAAAGGATAAAATTATCAACTCCTTTTCGCAGGTCGGATAAAAGATGGAACTCTGTAGGACTTACAGCATCACCACTTTTTCTGGGATCGGCTCTTACCGAGAGTTCATTTGATGTAGTCATTGACAACATTTCTTTGCCGCTTACTGAAAATGCAGATCTTTCCGAAAAGATCGATTTGTGGGGATTCACTCTTTTCGAGGACACTTTTGAAGATTTCAAAATGTTTCTGAAGTCTATCCCTGATGTTCCAGATATAATAATGGCAGCTGGAGGACCGTTCATAACCTTAAACCCTCTCACTGCTATGTATCATCTTCCTGAAATAAATCTATTCATTCGTGGAGAAGGAGAATATATATTTCCGGAGATATTGAATGCAATAAATAACAATGACCTTGCATCCCTGTTTAAACTCAATGGATTTTACTATCAGAAACAGGGATTGATCTTTTTCTCAGGATACAATGAGATAAATGCAATTGATAATCTGGAGGATTTGAAATTTCATTTTTCATTTGCAGGAAGAAAAGAGTTGTCAAATGGGCTTGAAATAAATTTTTCGCGAGGCTGCAGGAATAATTGTGTTTTCTGTTCAAAAGTACAGGGTAGAAAGTTCCGGGAACTCCCGATAAAAAATATCAAACAACTATTACTTTCTTTCAATGAGAGATTGCTAGAATTAAATCTGGACAAAGAGAGTTCAGGTGTTATTAATATTAATGATGATGATATTCTCCAAAACACCAATTATGCAGATTCTGTATTTAAAGAAATTATCAGCAACAATATTTCTTTATGGGGAATACAAAGTTCAATCACATCTTTTTTTCAAAAAAATGGAGATATTAATATTAATGCAATTAAGCTTATTTCAAACATTGACCTCTACCGGAATTCTCATCCATTACTCTGGACAGGCACCGACACATTCCTTAAAAGCCGAAGTATTCGTCTCGGGAAACCATTTCCCGGAATTAAAATGATCTATAAACTGTTAAAAGAATTTGAAAATTATAAGATCGATAATTACCATTATTGGATCAGTTCGGATCACCTGTCATCATGGAAAGAATTTTTTGAAGAATTTCAAATTATATACGATCTTAAATCAAACTTTCCACACTTCTCACTTCTCCATCATTCTCCATTCCTTATCCCTTACCCCTCAACACCTGCATTTACCCTGATATCACGATCAGAAAATACCGCATCTCAAATAAAGTATAAAAAAGTGATCAAAGGGTACGATCCAATATTTGATCTGATCCTGGTTGATCATGTTGAAACACAATATGAATATCTTAACAAATTGCTTAACAATGAAAACCTCCCCGGGAAAAGAGGATTCTTTGATTATTTAAAAAATGGTGAGATGAAAAATGCGGCTATCTCCGCATATAGCTTCATCAAACAGGAAAGGATCGCAGGTGAAGGATTCAGAAATAAAAGATCACAGGATGAACTTAATGAGATCGAAAAAAATGCAGAAGACTTTATTACAAAAATAGTATGAGATGGGATATAATCTTTACATGAGACCCGGGGCAGGAAAATTCATAGTTTTTGAAGGCATTGACGGTTCCGGAAAAACAACAATTTCCAAATTATTTTTCAAATATCTTAAAAACAAAAATATAAACACATCCTGGTTCCGCGAGCCATCAGATTCCAAATGGGGGAAGAAGATCCGTGAACTTGCAGATGAAATGGATTCTATTCCCATAGATGAGGAATTTAAATATTTTCTTAAGGATAGAAAATGGGATGTTGAAAATAATCTTCGCCCGTCTCTCAAAAATGGGGATATTGTAATTCTCGACAGATACTATTTTTCTTCTGCTTGTTATCAGGGCGCCAGAGGCATGGATGTAGAGATGATAATAAGCGAGAACAGAAAGTTCTCACCGGAGCCGGATCTTCTCTTTCTAATAGATGTTGATATTCCTACTGCAATGAACAGGATTAGGAATTCAAGGGATGTCGAGGCAAAATTATTCGAAAAAGAGTCCTTTCTCTTAAAAGTAAGAAAAAATTATCTCGATCTGAAATATGATTTTATCAAGGTTATAGATGGCAAAGAATCGATTGACAATGTTCTGGGATCAGTTATCGAGGAGTTTGAACAATTCTTTTTGCCGTGAAATATATCTCATTGATATCATCTTTACTGAAAACAATAAATTTATCCCTGCCGATAAACCTGATCCGGGAGGATACATGGATGAATCCCCTCTTCTTATCCCAATTACCCCTGCAGAAAAAAGAGATACCTGATTTCTTTGATTTGAATATTGCGTAGAGAAAATTATCATATCTGGGATATTTAGTACTTTTATATTTATAATAACGAAATCCGTCTATCTTCCTGACAAATATATCAGTAAACTCATAAACAAATTGCCTGTTGCTGAACACCCACTTCCCTTTTATCCGTTCATGGTAGTCCTTATTCGCATCTGCAAATCTACTGAATATTTCACCCTGATACATTAAAGGGATCAAAAATAAAAAGCTGCTCAATAGCAGAATTTTTTTTTTCATTTTTCTATTTTAAAAAACTACTGAGATTCCTGTATATCCCCTCAACATCAAGTTCATATTTCTCAAGTAATTCTGTTCTTGACGCTACATCAATAAATTCCTCAGGTACTCCCAGAGGAAGAAGATCAAAATTCCCGGCTGAACAAGAAGCAAACAACTCCCTTATGATTGAGTTGAGACCACCCTTCCAGACTCCATCTTCAATTGTTATTATCTTTTTACTATTTCCAATAGATGACAAAATGAGTTCTTCATCAATCGGTTTTATAAACCTGATATTTATAACTTTCAGGTCAATATTCTCTTTTTTATACAGAATTTCTGCTGCTTGAAGTGCATTGTAAACAAGAGTTCCGGCTGCAATTATCAAACCATCACCGCCTTCTCTCATTACTTCACCTTTTCCGAAAGGAATTTCAGTAAACTCTTCCCTGATCTCCACTCCCCGGCCGGTCTCTTTGGGAAATCTGACAAAGACAGGTTTTTTATATTCCATCCCGGAGAATATCATCTGTCTTAATTCATTTTCATCTTTGGGAGCCATTAATACAATTCCCGGTAAAGTACGGAGGATTGAGATATCATATATTCCCTGGTGTGTGGGTCCATCATCTCCAACAAGCCCTGCCCTATCTATTCCCACAACCATAGGTATCTTCATTAATACAATATCATGAATAACCTGATCTATTGCCCGCTGAAGAAAAGTTGAATATATGGCCACTACCGGCTTTACACCTCCAAGTGAGAGGCCACCAGCAAAGTCCATCATATATTGCTCTGCTATTCCTACATCGAAAAAATTTTCCGGATATTTATTCTGAACCTGATCAAGCCCCGTTCCCGATGGCATTGCTGCAGTCAGGGCAATTACTGATCTATCCTTTTCAACAAGATCCAGAACTGCTTTGCCAAAGACAGAAGAGTAGGAAGGTATTGAACCCTCTTTTTTTAATTTTCCATTAGAAATTTCGAATGGTGCTGAAGAGTGAAAAGAACTTGGGTTTTCTAACGCAGGACCGTATCCAAGTCCTTTCTTAGTTACGACATGAAGTAATACCGGGAAATTATATTTTTTAGCCTCTTCAAACACTTTCATCATCTCTTTAAGGTCATGACCATTGATCGGTCCGATATATTTCACTCCAAGATCATTAAAGAGTGATCCGGGAACAGTCATTACTCTCAACAATTTCAGTAATTTTCTGGTACCGGTAACAAGACTATTCCCAACCAGCGGGATCTTATTGAAAATTGATTGAACTATCTCTTTAAGACGTATATACGGCCGGCCTGTTGACAAATAATTAAGATACTTTGAGATTCCACCTACATTCGGGGAGATGGACATCCTGTTATCATTTAATACGATTATCATCTTCTGCTTAATATGACCGATGTTATTAAGAGCCTCAAATGCAACTCCTCCTGTTAAGGCACCATCTCCGATCACAGGGATCACATTAAATGATTCACCCTTTATATCACGTGCTATTGCCATACCAGAAGCAAATGCCAGTGATGTAGAAGCATGACCTGTATTCAAAACATCATATTTACTTTCCAATATATCCGGGAATCCAATCAATCCACCTTTCTTTCTTATCGAGAAAATCCTGTCTTTCCGGCCTGTCAGTATTTTATGCGTGTAGCATTGGTGACCTACGTCCCATATGAACTTATCCTCCGGTGCATTAAAAACTTTATGTAATGCAATTGTTAATTCTACTGCACCCAGATTTGAGGCAAGATGTCCTCCATTCATGGAAACAACTTCAATTATGAGTTCTCGTATCTCTCCGGATAAAGCTTTTAACTCTTTATATGATAACTTTTTCAGGTCATCAGGAAAATTTATTTTATCTAAAACATTCACTATTTGCTCCTGTGTACCATTAGATTGATCAGCTCAAGAAATGGAGGGAAATCAATTCCCAGTATTTTTATGAGTTCGAGTACTTCATTGTATTCTTTCTCAATTTTTTTCTTTATTACTTCAGCACCGTAATATAATACGGAATTAGGGCTTTTATTTGAACTATCCTTTTGAAGTTTCTTCCCAACCTCTTTTTCACTTCCTACAATATCCAACAGATCATCTGCCATTTGAAAAGCTATTCCTATCTTCAATCCGATATTTCCAAGAGTCTCTTTCTTTTCTTTATCAAGTCCTGCAATTTCTGCAGCAGAGAGGATAGTTCCCTTTATGAGTTCTGCGGTTTTTTTTCTGTGTATTTCATTGATAGTCTCTATATCACCATTAAAAAGAAGATCAAGCGATTGGCCCCCCGCCATACCTTCGATCCCAATACTCTTTGTCAGGATCTGAAGAATATTGATCTTTTTTTCAGGACTGACTCCTGACATGGAGATCTTTTCAACTGCCATGGTAAGAAGTGTGTCTCCTGCGAGGAGAGCAATTGCTTCATTATATTTTTTATGAACAGTAGGCATTCCCCTGCGAATATCATCATTATCCATAGCAGGAAGATCATCATGGATAAGTGAATATGTATGAATATATTCGATTGATACGGCTATATCAATAAATTCCTCTGCTGATACACCAAAAGCCTCTAATAATGTGAGAAAGATAAGTGGCCTTAACCTCTTCCCTTTTATTGATAAAGAATAGTGGATCGAGGATTCCAACACACTCCGATCACCATCAATACCTCTGAGAAGAGCAAGCTCGATTTTATTTGAGAATTCACTAAAATATTCATTCATATGAAAAAGATTTATATATTATTTTCATTAAAAAATCAAGAAATCACATCCGTTAATCCATTTCAGACTTAATATCAGTAATTTAACATGCCAATAGAAGAGAATTTAATTTTGACATAATAGTTAAAAAAATCTATAATTGGGAATGGTCATTTTAGGTATTTCCGCATTCTATCACGATAGTGCTGTTGCTTTGATAAAGAACGGCCAAATAATTTTTGCAGCACAGGAAGAGCGTTACACCAGAAAAAAGCATGACCCTTCTTTTCCATCTCATGCATACGAAGAGGCTCTCCGTTTTACGGGAGTTAAACCCACTGATATAGATCATGTCATTTTTTATGAAAAACCTCTTCTGAAATTTGACAGATTATTTTCTACATATTCACAATTCGCGCCAAGAGGTTTAAGAAGTTTTCTAAGTGCAATGCCGATCTGGTTCAAAGAAAAATTGTTCATTAAGCAGGTAATAAAAGAAAAAACCGGGATCGAAAAAATATATTTCTGTAAACATCATGAATCTCATGCTTCTTCTGCATTCTTCCCTTCCCCCTTTAAATCTGCTTCAATTCTAACTATAGACGGTGTTGGTGAATGGGATACAATAACCATTGGCAAAGGTTCAGAAAATAAGATAAAAATAGAGAAAACCATTACTTTCCCCCACTCTCTTGGACTTCTCTATTCTGCATTTACTTATTTTACAGGTTTCAGAGTTAACTCAGGGGAATATAAACTAATGGGACTGGCACCTTATGGGGAACCTCTCTATACAAGGGAAATACTTGATAATCTTATCGATGTTAAAGATGATGGATCTTTCAGATTAAATATGGATTATTTCAATTATCATATCGGCCTGACCATGACAAGCAAGAAGTTTAATAAGCTTTTCAAAGCATCTCCCCGGAGACCAGAAACTCCTGTAAGAAAACTTGACATGGATATGGCTGCTTCTGTACAGGCTGTACTTGAAGAGATAGTTGAAAAAATTATCCGTCATATGAAAAAAGAGCATGGTGGTGATAACCTTACCCTGGCAGGAGGGGTTGCACTTAATTGTGTCGCCAATGGAAAGATTCTGAAAAAACAAATATTCAAGAATATCTGGATCCAGCCTGCTTCAGGTGATGCTGGTGGTGCTCTTGGAGCTGCACTTTACTCCTGGCACAATAATCTGGACAACAAACGAATTCCAGAAACTAAATCAGACTCACAGCAAGGATCATTCCTCGGATCTGAATACTCTGAGAATGAGATAAAGAACTATCTGGATAAGAACAAAATTAAATATGAAAATTTTAAAGGAAATTCAGTATTCTCAAAAATAGCAGAACTACTAGATAACAATAAAGTTATCGGGATCTTTAATGGGAGGATGGAATACGGTCCAAGAGCATTAGGGCACAGAAGCATAATTGGAGACGCCAGGTCTGTTGACATGCAGACGACTATGAATGTTAAGATCAAATTTCGTGAATCTTTCAGGCCCTTTGCACCGTCGATCCTGGAAGAGCATATAGATAAATATTTTGATTTCGATCACAGCTCTCCCTATATGTTACTTGTATATGACGTCCTTAAAAAAAGAAGGAAAAAAGAGAAAGATTCTGTAACAAAAATATCAGGCCTTGACAAGATAAATATAATCAGATCTGACGTTCCGGCTATCACACATGTTGATTATTCCGCCAGGGTACATTCAGTAAGGAAAGATACTAACCCCTTTTACTATGATTTGATAAGTGCATTCAACAAAAGGACAGGATGTCCGGTTATTATTAACACTTCCTTCAATATAAGAGGAGAACCCATTGTCAATTCTCCTGAAGATGCATTCAGAGTATTTAAGAATACTGATATGGATTTTCTTCTGCTTGATCACTTTTTAATTACAAAAGAAGAAAATGAAAGAAAAAATATAGACTATGAGTGGATAAAAGAATTCCCCCTGGACTAATATGGACAAAAAAAAATTAAATACGATTGTTTTCTTTTCAATATTATACTGGCTTCTCACCTATATCTTTATCATTAAAAAAGGGTACATCTTTAGTAAGATATCATATCTTCAAATAGCTATTTTAATTGGAATAAATCTTATAATAGTTGTTTTTTCAAGAATATTGACTCCCCTGTTCGACTTGATTCTGAAATTTACCGGAAAGATAGGTTCACTCATATTCGGAACAATAACAACAATAGTATTCTTTTTCTTACTCACTCCAATATCGCTATTCAGAAGAGCTACAGGCAAGAAAATGTTGAAATTAGGATTTGAGAAAGAATCGGAATCATATTTTGAAGAATGGGAAGAATCATCAGATTTTACGAAACAGTATTAGGAGAACAACATGAAACTGGAAATCATTAAAGAGATATTCGAATTTTTGATAAAGAAAAAAAAATTCTGGTTGATTCCAATTATAATTATTCTATTGTTGATTGGAGTAATAATTGTTGTAACTGAAGGCTCCGCTATAGCACCATTTATTTACACACTGTTCTGATATTATGAAGAAGATCCTCTTTACACTGACAGGAATTCTAATAGGGGTTTTTATAGGGTTTATCCTTGCAGAGATCGCAAGCCGAATCTATTTTTCAAGCAAAGATTATACCTCGGTTGGGAAATATCAGAATTTGGGTAAGACCAGGGCAATAAACAATCCCTTAGAAAAAGAGAAAAATTCGATCCGGATCGCTTTTTCAGGTGATTCATACACATACGGGTTTGGTGTTGAAGAGAACGAAACTTTTCCTGCAATATTAGAAAGTAAATTAAATGTGCAAAGTGGGACTAAAGCTGAATGTTTGAATTTCGGATTCCGAGGTGCAAATATAAACAAAGAGTTGAAAATTCTGAAAAAAAAGATTCTTAGTTATTCGCCGGATATTATAGTTCATGGTTTTGTTATGAATGATTTCACTTATCCCAAACTACAAAAAAAAAATTATGCATTTTACAAAAATGATAAGATAAAATACATGCCGTTTAAAAGCTTTGAGAAATATTCAAGGTTTTTATACTTTCTTGACCAGACTATTTTTAAATTGTTCGGAAAATCCGGGAAAGCTCAGATCTCCAACCTTAATAATCTGTATGATCCTGCAAAGAATCAAAATTTTGATATTATGAGCAGATCGCTTGAAGAGTTAGTGAAAACCATATCCTCATATAATGGAATTGTAGCCTTTTTTCCCCATTTTATTAATAATGAATCAGAATATGAATTTTATAAGAATTCCATAAGAATCGTTAGATCCCTTTGTAAAAAATATGGTGTTGATTTTATCGAACTTCTCCCTTTATTTGCTCACAAACCTTTTTTCAAATGGTGGATTCATCCCCATGATCACCATCCAAATAGAGAGGCTCATCATGTTATTGCGGAAGCAATAATGAAGAGGATAAAAGAAAAGATCGGAGAGTCAGGGATTCGAACCCCGGGAACCCGTTAAGGCTCAACGGTTTTCAAGACCGCCGCATTCAACCGCTCTGCCAACTCTCCGGACGTAAATATTCTATCAGAAAGGGGGGGGTGAGTCAATCGGACAGCCTATTGAAAAAGTGTAAAAAAAGGCCCGCCGTTTAAAGCGGGCCTTCAAGTTTTGTGTTGATTTTTTTACATCTTATGTTTTCTTAATTCTGCATCTTTCTCTTTTATTTCTGTAAGATCCTGAACCATCTCATTCCAGCCATACCATAAAGTATAATCAGGATTTGAATGGAAAGCTCCCTGAAACAACCTCATTCTATGCTTAAGATGCATTGTAAATAATATCTGTTCGATCCTTGTAGGTGCATCGTGAAAAGTAAGGAGATCGGGGAAATTATATTTATAATTTGAAGGTTTTTTCAAATAACCATCTTTATACAATCCGGCTATTATCCTTATTGCTTCTGCAAAAAGCTTATCACCTGCTTTAATTATATTATCACTTTTCTTCAGCTCATTTTTTGCAAAGTTCTCTGAGTGACATTCAGAACAAGTTTTTATCATCTTATTTCTTTCTCTGTCAAAATCTTCCTGAGTAAGTCTTGCAACATCGGCAGCTTTTACAACATCAAGACGGGCGGTTGGTTTCCCTTCCGGATCCAGAACTCCAAGTGCCTGTAATATTGTGATCTGATCAGCCTTCCATTGAGGATCTTTAGGTAATGGTAATCTTACAGCAAGAAAACCCCATGCTGTTCTGACCTCATGATTCCCATCCTGCATATGACAGGTCTGACAAGTAGGTGCAGCAGCTGTCTCAGGTAAAATCCCAATCTGCTTCAAAAGTGCCCTTACTCCATGTTTTGAGGTTGAATACATTTCCCATTGCGGGTGATCAAAACCCATATGACAAGTCTGACATGCCTGTGGCTGTTTTGCCTCTTTTACCGAGAAAGTGTGACGGGTATGACAAGAGTCACATGCAGCATGGCCAAAAACCTCTCCGGATTTTTTTAATCCCTCGATCTCTTCTTTGGACTTCATCCCTATCTTGTGACATGCTCCACAACCTTTCATTCCATCTATTAATTCCATAGGTTTCATATGTGTGGTAGGCATTGCCTTCAATGCAGCCCATCCTAAAGCATGTTTACCCTTCTTGTATTCCGCAACCCTGTCTTCATGACATTCAGCACATACATCAGGGGTGATCGTTATCACTTTAGAAACATCCGATGCTGTGGTGTGCCCATCACCATGACATGCAGAACACGAAATATCATTCTTACTATGTTTACTCAACTCCCAGTCTACAACTATCGCTGGAGTCAGCTTCTTGTGACAATCAATACAATTTTCTCCTGAAAAGAGTGGGAAAATCAGTAAACTTACGAATAGAAAAATCAAAAAGTTTTTCATTTATATCCTCCTTATTTATTTAAACTAATTTTATTAAATTCATTATTTATTGAAAATTTCGCTTTATTGTCACTATCATCATTTCGAATTTCTATCAGCTGATTTAATGTTAAATTACTGAGGAAATTATCAATATAATTTCCTAATTTGTGTAATTCCAAATGAATAGAACAAATAGATTTTTTGGGGCAGTTATTAATTCCAAGTAAGCAGTCACTTAAACTTATAGGACTCTGAATGACCGTGACTATATTTGCCAGAGATATTTGTGATGGAGATTTACTTAGAAAATATCCTCCTTTCGGACCCCTATTGCTTTTAATATATCCGGCATCATGAAGTTGTTGAAGGAGTTTGCAAGTCAACTGGTATGATACTTTCTCTTCAGTTGATAATATACGTGCTGAAACAGCTCCTTTTCCATAGTTTATAGAAAGATTGAGCATCAATCGAAAAGCATAGTCAGTTTTTCTTCTTATAATTTCCATTATGCAATTAGGACTAGTATAGTCCTATATAAAATCAAATGCAAGTTATAAAAAAAAATTTAAAACCTTAAACTGAATTTTTTAAATGATATATCAGATATTAAAAATAAAATCGCCCGCGGAATTCCAGCCTTAAACTATTCTTTTTTTCCCCAAAATCACTTCCGCTTACGCCTGAGAAAAAAGATATCTTTCCTCGTAATTCAAGATTTGTGACTGGAGTGTAAATTATTTCCGGAGTAATTGAACAGCTATGATCTACTAAATTATAGATCGATGTTATTGAAAGTGTAAAGTACAGGATATCAAAAGGTTCTTTCTGACTGACTCTTAAATACAGGTAGTCACTCATTGATGCAAAAGATCTGAATACAGTATCAGTTGATTCCTTAAGCAATTGAAGAGTTGTTGCATCACCAGTATGAAGATATATCTGATAGGCTTCATCAATTTTCAAATAGTATTCAGCAGTATCTTCAGAACTTAGTCCCCGGCCATTCTTATAATATTCAAAGATAAAAGTTATATCTGACCTCGTAAGAAACCTTGTTCCAGCTAAATAACTAATTTTCTCATTCTGCTCCAGATCAGAAATATAAGATAATTCTCCATGTACCTCAATACCTGAAGAAATATTTCTTGAGAAATCAATTCCGAACCTGTCATCAAAATCCTTCCCGGAAAGGAACATAATATCAATATCAGTATCGCCCAGTAAAAAATAAATTTTTCCACCAAAAATAAGTTTACTTTGACTTCCGAATTCAGTATTAATACTCTCATTGACAGGTAAAATTACCGGAGAGATCGATATTGTCTTTAATATCCCATTAAAACTTTTTATATAATCGAATGAAAAAACTACAAACCCCTCCATCGCCAGTTCCGGATCATTCGGATCTTTAGGACGGTCTGCAAATGCAACAGGGTTCCAGGCATAACCCTTCCCCCACTTCAACCTGACCTTCCCCAAATTAAAACTTAGTGAGTTAGATGGTTTAAGTGAGAGAAATGCCTGATAAAATGATATTTTATTTCCCCATCCACTGAAAGTATTTGTAAATATTAAATTAGAAGTTGTTACAATGCTGAAGAATCCTTTTTTATAAGTAAGATTCAAAAATAAATTAAAATTGTATTCATTTATAACAGTACCCTCATCAACATCATAAAAACTCAGAAAGTATGTTCGGGAATCTTTATTGAGGACAGACAGGGTCGGCCGAAATTCAAAATATCCATTATATTCAATAGGTTTTTTCTTTATTGTTGATAGATCAAATGAATACTCTTCCTCACCTGACAATATACATAAAGCAAAAATGGATAAAACAAGTATTAATAGAAATTTGCGCACTTATCTTAATGTATCAAGGTTAGGCATAAATGAAAGTGAGAATACTTCATCTTTAAACTTTCTTGATTTTATTCCTGCAAAGATCATTACTGATTTATATCCTTTGTGCAATGGGCTAACTGTCTCAATTACTGAAGGCCTCTTTATCCCCTTGCCAAAATTCTTCACCTGCTTGTAATGTATAGTTTTAATGAGCATTGAGGTTTGAGTCATACATTCAATCTTTACCGGGAGGGTATTTTTTTTATCAACCCACATTTTCAATTGATCGTAAGCAACCGATTTTTTTTTTGCCTTTAGATACAGGACTATCATTCCCTTGTCCTCTTCTGATTTCTTAACAAAATATTCCTCTGCATAATCAAGTCTGAGAATATCAGCATTGTTAAATATCCCACCGACAACAGATTGTAAACTTGTTATTCTTACCGGCTTCCCAATATTTGGAATATATAACCACATATTTTCTTCCATACGCAGAGTACTTCTCCCTTTCTCACTTGCAGGAGAAATAAACAAAGCTGCTACCTTATCTTTTCCCTTTTTTACAGTAAAAAGTACAAACTCTTTTTTTCTGCCACTTGGTTCAATATTTATCAGTTTTTTATATGATTCATAAGATTCCGGATTAAGATTCCTGTCCACTTTTAAAAGTAATTTATCTGCTTCAGAATCCTGACCAACTACGAATGAGACTAAACTAACCAACAATACTATTGATACAAATATTTTTTTAGACATTTTTTCACCATCCTGTAAATTTAAACATGCCTCAGAGCTTCAACTGGTTCCATTTTTGCGGCCTTAATTGCAGGCTGCAGTGTAGCAAATACAGATACAACTATTACTACAATTGAAACAAATATTATATCTCCCATCTTTAATTCCGGCGCAAGAACATACCCGGTTTGCCTGCTGAAATTAAATGTGATCTTTATCACATTCATTAGAAATATTGACATTCCTGCCAGAATATTCCCTATGATCACTCCCAGAACTCCAAGAGAAAACCCCTCAATAAGAAATAGTGCCAATATCTTTTCAGGCATTGTTCCAATGGCTGCTATTGTACCGATCTCCCTGATTCTCTCATAAACAGCCATTATCATCACATTCATAATACTTACAAGGACAATGGCGATCAACATGAACTTAATAAAAATGGTCATGATATCTATCATCTTAGAAATATTATAAAATGGGGACAATTTTTCCCACGTGCGAATATCAAATATTTGCTTCCCCTGTTTATTTTTGTTTCCAGATAGTTTTTCGGTCAATATATTATTAATCTTATCTAATTTTGAAAAATCATTAATCCTTAAAGCTATTTCGCTTACTTCCAATTCTTCCATCCTCAAGATATCCTTAGCATCTTCAATGTGGATATATCCGTCACGCCCCCCCGGCCCTGTTACACTCTCAATTATTCCTCCAACCTGAAATTGCATCCCGTTCACTGACCCGTCTCTATTTGTTGCAATTACAACAACTGAATCACCTATCTTTACTTTAAGTCCTATTGCCAGAAGTTCCGGAATAAGTATTTCTCCTTTCTTAATTGCTTTTCCCCCCTCTTTTATTCTGGATAATAATAGAGGGATCGTTGCCACTTCCATATCAGGATAAACACCATTGATCCTGATATTGGTACTATCAATAAAATTACTGAACATTGCCCCGAATTTTATTCTCGGAGAGTAAGATTCAATTTCCGGGATTTCCTTTGCAATAGATCGGAATTTTTTCCATCCTTTTTCATTTAGATTGAGAGTCAACGGAAGACTATCAATTGAAGCCATATATCCTCTTTTGTGTACCTGAATATGACCAAGCATTGAATCTGTGATCTGGCCAATAATTATATTATTAAATGAACTGGATGCTGAAATAAAAACCATTACAAACAAAACTCCAACAGCTATCAGAGAAGTGGTCAAAAATGTCCTTCGCTTAAATCTGATTAGATTTCGAAGTGCGATTTTAAATAACTTAATCATTCTGACCTCCTTTTCCTTTTTTAGTACTTACCAGCACACCATCTACCAAAGTGAATAATGTTTCAACTTCGCCAACTATTTTTGGATCATGAGTTGAAAATATAAAAGTAACACCATAGTCATCTCTCATTTGTCTCATTATATCTATAACCATAAATGCAGTTTTGCTGTCCAGATTTGCTGTCGGTTCATCAGCAAGAACAAGCCTGGGCTTTGAGACCAGCGCTCTTGCAACCGCAACTCTCTGTTTCTGACCTCCGGATATCTGATCCGGATACTTATCCACCTGATCTTTCATCCCAACTTTTTCCAACAGCGAATAGACACGATCACTTCTCTCCTTTTGAGGGAGATTCTGAACCAGTAAAAGAGGATATTCTACATTTTCATAAACTGTTAGCACCGGAATAAGATTGAAATCCTGGAAAATAAAACCAAGATTTTCGCCCCTGAAAAACGCGGCTTCTCTTCTTGAAAGATCGGAAGTTAAAATCCCTGCAACTTCCAGTTTCCCCGAAGTTGGCTTGTCAAGACAGCCGATCAGGTTTAAAAGTGTGGTCTTTCCACTTCCTGAGGGACCTATAAATGATATAAAGGATCCGGATTCGATCTCAAAATCAACTGATTTTAATGCATGGACCTCAATATCTCCTGACCTGTATATCTTATTTATATCCACTGCTGAAATTAGACTCATTTCCCCTCCCTGATCACATTGAAAAGTTTATCTATCAATATGATATCATATTCAAATATCAATCAACTTGATAAATTTGATTTCTCATTAGATATATTATCAGATTTTTTCAGTTTATTTTTCTTACCGATCTGACGTACGATCTTTTCTTGAAGAGAGATACATTCCGAATCCTCCCCTTCTTGAAGCTGATTATCCAGTTACTATTTTCATCTTCCTTTATATCTGATGTCCAGATCTCTTTTTGAACTATTGAGAATACGGAAAAAACATGAAGATCCCCATACCATTTTTTTTTCTCAAGAAGGGAAGCTCCTTCTTCAATAGTCGGGAGTCGCCAGTCAGAAAAACCTGCAAATTTTCTTTTATTCAATTCATCAATCCATTTCCTGGCAGAACTTATGGACATGGACTTGAATGAACCCCTGAAGTCCCACATTAATCCTGTTTCCCCATCAATTATTACTTTTTCCTGATTAACTACTTCTGTTCTGTATCTGTTAATAAAGTTCCCATCCGGATTATGCTTTGAATCAAAAAAATTGTATTTTTTTAAAGAACTGAATATTTCATCTTGAGATATAATATTATTTCGGGACCTCAATTGAACATTAGGCACATATTTCTTTATTTTTACAATAGTTTTTGGAGGATCTTTTTCTTTATCCTTTTTTATTATTTCAATCTTATCGGGAAGGTGAACATCAACACCTGTTCTAATCAGATTTCCTGTAATCACAGGTATCATGAAAACAGCCAGAAATAGAATGATCTTCATGAAGACATTTCTTTTCCCTTTAAATCCTCTCCTATCTTCAAGCTCAGGAATAATATTCGGCCTGTGATCCCACAGATCAATCAGATCTATAACTTCATTTCCCCCGGAAGGACGTTCATTGCTGTTTTTAGCCATCATCCTGTTAATCAATTCCTGAAGATTTGACAGCTTGGGGGGAAGAGTCGGGATTGGATCTCTTTCATGTTTCATAGCAATAGTAATAATATCTGTACCTTTATAAGGGATTTCTCCTGTAAGCATTTCATACAGGACAACACCCAGGCTGTAAATATCATTTTTTTGATCAGGTGGTAGTCCTTTAATTTGTTCAGGACTCATATAAAATGGAGTGCCGATAGATGTTCCGGTCATTGTAAAGTTCTTTCCCGCTGAAAAATCTTTAGCTATGCCAAAATCTACCAGAACCGGTGTATCATCAGCACGGAATAGAATATTCTCTGGTTTAATATCTCTGTGTATCAACCCCATACTATGAGAATATGCAAGAGCTCCGGCGATCAATTTTATAATATTCAGAGATTCAGTGACCGTTATCCTATCCCCGACTTCGGGATGTATCCTCTCCTTTAAACTTTTCCCCTCCAGGTATTCCACTGAAATATAATTAAGGTCACCAGAATTTCCTACATCATAAACAGGAACGATATTCTTATGATTAAGTTTTGAAAGTATTTCTCCTTCAGCTAAAAATCTTTCCCTTGCATCTTTTTCATTTATCATTGAGGGTGTAAAAACCTTCAATGCAACTTTGCGCTCAGATATCCTGTCTATGGCGGAAAAGATCCGGGCCATACCCCCACGGCCTATCTCTTTCTCAATATGATAACCTGGTATTTCAGGAATTGCATTCATGTATAAGAACCTCATAAAACGAACTTATACATTTATAACATAATGAGTATATATATCCAATATATTTTATGAAATTCGACTTATGTATACCAATTTCAGCTTTTTTTCTCCCTCTTCTTACTGAAGTCAAATGCATTATTTAAAATTGAAGTAATGCTTGCTATATCAGTTAGGTTGGCAGGAATGATCATTGAGTTTGTCTCTTTCGCAAGAGATTTGAAAGATTCTATCCAGTCAGTTGCAATTCTCATACTAACAGCATCCTTTCCGCCCTCCTGGTTAATTGCATGTGATATTTCTCTGAGCCCTTCAGCAGTAGCACGGGCAACCTCGAGGATTGCTGACGCTTCACCTTTTGCTTCATTTTCACGCTTTATTCTTTCACCCTCAGAGGTCTCAACCATCTCCTGTCTAACTCCCTGCGCCCTGTTTATCCGAGCAATTTTATCACCCTCAGAAATTGCTACCTGTTCCCTCTTTTCCCGCTCAGCACGCATCTGTTTTTCCATAGCATCTCTAATTGTCTGTGGAGTATCTATGTTCTTAATCTCATATCTGGTAACTTTAATCCCCCATGGATCAGAAGCTTCATCAATAGCCGTAACGATCCGGGTATTGATATTATCTCTCGATTCAAAAGTTACATCGAGTTCTATCCTACCTATTTCCGAACGCATTGTAGTCTGAGCAAGTTGTACAATTGCGTACTTAAAATCCCTGATACCATAACTGGCTTTTACAGGATCCACGACTCTGATATAAAGGACTCCATCAATTTCCACGGAGATATTATCTTTTGTTATACAACTTTGTGGTGGTACATCTATAGCAATTTCTTTAAGACTGTGCTTATAAGCGACTTTATCTATAAATGGAATAAGAAGATGAAACCCGGGTCCGAGTGTTCCGGCATACTTACCCAGACGCTCAATGATGAATGCCCATTGATTGGGTATTATTCTGGCTGTTTTGAATATTGCTACAATAACAAGAAATGCTAAGACTCCAAAGATTATTTCCATTTTCAATCCTCCTTACTAATTTTTTTTACAATTAAAGTTAAATTCCGGCTACCTGTAATCTCGACACTCTCCCCGGGGGGTATGGATTTGTCTGATTCAGCACTCCATATAGTACCCTGATATTTCACTTTCCCTCCGATCTCGCCATGCTGAATATATTCTACAACAGGAACAATTCTGCCTATCTCAATATTGAAATTTTCACTATCACTTTCATTTTCCATTTTACCTGTAAATATTTTTTTCATATATTTTCTTAATAGAACCAGTGAAAGAATTGAAGTTACAATAAATGTCAACAATTGGAATTGTAATGAGAATGTATTCCCTATAACAAAGGCAAATAGTGCTGTTACAAGTGCACCGGCTCCAAAAAAAATAATCACAAGCCCTGGAATATAAAATTCAAGAAATATAAGTACAATCCCGACAATAGCCCAAATCATATCATTTCCCATATTAACCTCCGGACATTAATAATTACTTTTGAATATCATTATATTTTTTTCTAGGATCATTATACTATTTTAGTTTTTTTTGTAATATTTTAAAATTTTTTATTATGTAATCAATAGATATACCAAGATCTGTAGCATTTTGCAGATATTCCTCAGTAATAGACCTGAATAATTCTAACCCCTTCTTGTTTTTATCCACGAAAGTTCTCCTGACAAAGTAACCCTGCCCCGGCTTGGAATACAAGTATCCTTCTATATCAAGTTGATAATAAACTTTTACAATTGTATTTGAATTTACCTTTAATAACTTTGCATATTCCCTTATGGGAATAAGTTTTTCATCAGGATGCAGAATCCCTGATAAAATTTTCAACTTAATTTCCCTCTTTATCTGTTCATACAGAGGTATAGGTGAATTGGTTTTAATGGTAAATTCAGTTTTCATTTTTTCCGTACTATTATTATAGTACAGTAATACAAAAAATTCAACTTAATCAAATAGAATTTAGTAGATTTATATGTTATAATTTCAATTAATAATAATCACTATTTAGAAAAATTTAATATGGAAAACTTTAAAAAATACTTCGAAAGATATCGTGCCTTTGTTGGCATATTAAGTTTATTTATAGTATTTTATTTTGCAAAACCAAATGCAAAATCAATTGCTATAGGATTTTTTTTTATTATGCTTGGAACATTTTTTCGAGCATGGGCATCAGGTTATATAAACAAAAATAATGAACTTGCTACAGATGGTCCTTATGCATTATCAAGGAATCCGCTATATTTTGGAAATTTTATATTAGGAGTTGGAATTGCAATTGCAGCAAATCACCTTTATTGCTACATTATTTTTATTATATATTATTTGCTCTTCTTTCCAGCATTAATGGTTATGGAAAATAAAAGAATGAGAAATAAATTCGGGTCTAAATATGACAAATGGTCAAAAGGGCTGAATTCTTTCTTTCCTGTGTTCAAAAAAATCAACTTCAGTGGATTTAATATATCATTCTATATGAAGAATAAAGAATATAAGGTAACCTACTTTGCGCTTTTTATTGTAATCGCTTTAATATTTAAAGCACTTTTTTATTTCAAAAAAGTTTAGCTGCCAAATTTCAGTAAAATAATTTAAAGAAACTATTCCGCTGCTTTTTCCAGAAGTTCACTACCCTTATCTTCAGATTGAGCTTCATGATATAATGGATATCCTGTTCCAGCAGGGATCAGCCTTCCCATTGTCACATTTTCTTTTATACCAAGAAGCCTATCAACCTTTCCTTCAATTGCAGCTTCTGTAAGGATCTTAGTGGTTTCCTGGAATGCAGCCGCTGAAATAAAACTTTCATAAGCTAAAGCAGCTCTTGATATAGGTAGCAAATGGGGCTTAGCCTTAGCCGGTTTTCCACCCTCTGCAACAACCTTCTCATTCTCCTGTGCAAATTTCCATTTTTCAATTATCTGATCAGAAATGAACTTAGTATTCCCGATCTCTTCAATGCGACGCCATTTTATCATCTGTCTTACAATTATTTCAATATGCTTATCATTGATAGATACACCCTGAAGCCTGTAAACTTCCTGTACCTCTTTAATAAGATATTCTGCAAGTTTTATTTCTCCAAGAACAGTTAATATATCGATAGGATCAAGTGGACCATCCATTAATGGTGTACCTGCCTGGATCTTGTCTCCATCCCCAACAATAATATAAGACCCTCTTGGAATATTATGTTCATCAGGCTTAACATTTTGATCGTCAGGGAGAATAGAAAGTTTCCTGGATCCCTTTAAAAGCTTTCCATATTGAACTGTACCATCGATCTGTGCCATTTTAGCAGGAGCTTTCGGTTTCCTTGCCTCAAAAAGCTCCGTGATCCTTGGAAGTCCACCTGTAATATCTTTTGTTTTTGCAGATTCTGAAGGTATCTTTGCCAGAATTCCACCTGCACTCACCTCTTCACCATCTTTAACGGTTAAATGAGCATTGACAGGGAGTAGGAATTTTCTGATTATCTTATTAGTTTTTTTATCTCTAATAATGATCTGTGGCTGAAGTTCATCTCTCAACTTTTCATTACTGATATCAATTACGATAGGTGTTATCATGCCGGTTGTTTCATCTCTCTCATTAACAAATGAGATATTTTCTTCAAGATCCTTCATCTCAACTATACCGTTTTCTCTCGTAAGTATTGCATTTACGAAAGGGTCCCATTGCATTAAAAGGTCACCTTTCTTAACCGTGCTACCTTTTTTCACCAATATCACTGATCCATATGCTACGGGATAAATAGCCTTTTCCCTCTTTTTCGAATCCAGAATCTGAATTTTTCCGGTCCTGTTCATTGCGATCATTTCTTTTTCTTTATTTTCAATTACTTCAAGATCTGTATAAATAATTTTACCGTCATAGGAAGCACTTACTCTGGTCTGGCTTTCGGTACCGGAAGCAACTCCTCCAATATGGAAAGTTCTCATTGTTAATTGTGTTCCCGGTTCTCCGATCGACTGAGCAGCGATAATTCCTACGGCTTCTCCCATATTAATTAATTTTCCATTAGAAAGATTCCGTCCATAACATCTCCGGCAGACTCCTGCCTCCGTTTCACATGCGATAACAGATCTGATCTTGAGCTTAAGAATACCATGGTCAATTATTTCTCTGGCTGAATATTCATCGATAAGATCGTTATTTTTCACCAGTATTTTTTTAGGATCATCCGGAGATAAAACATCTTCAGCAGCAAACCTTCCTATAATTCTCTCAATAAATGGTTCTATTTCTTTTCCATTCTCTATAATTGCAGAAACATCAAGTCCGTTTATTGTACCGCAATCATCCTCCTTAACTATTACCTCAATTGCAGCGTCAACGAGTTTTCTTGTCAAATAACCGGCATCTGCAGTTTTTAATGCTGTATCAGCCAATCCTTTTCGTGCTCCATGAGTAGAGATAAAGTATTGGAGAACTGATAATCCTTCCTTAAAATTTGCCGTGATCGGAGTTTCCAGAATTTCTCCTGAAGGCTTAGCCATCAAACCTCTCATTCCGGCAAGTTGTTTTAACTGATCCTGACTACCTCTTGCACCTGAATCTGACATCACATAAAGAGGATTAATACTATCACCTTCATAACTTATCTTTTTCATGTTATCAAACATTTTTTCTTTGATATCATCTGTTGCTTTACTCCACTTAGCTATAATCGTATTATGCCTTTCTCCTGCTGTTAACAGTCCTTTTGCATATTTCTGCTCGATCTTTTCCAATTCTGCATTAGTAGCTTTAATTATCGATTCTTTTTCATCAGGAACTACCAGATCAGAGATGCCGATCGTAAATCCGGCACGAGTTGCATATTCAAAACCTGCCTCTTTAAGCTTGTCAAGAGTTTCAACTGTAGGATTAAAACCCTGAACAAGATAAATAAATGAAACAATATTCTGAATCCCCTTTTTCTTTAACAATCCATTTATAAAGGGTGTTGCTTCCGGGAGTAAACGGTTAAAAATAATTCTTCCCGGAGTTGTTACAAGGAGTCTGTTCTCACCCTGCTTTATCTCTGTTTCAGGACAATTCGCAACATCCTGGTCATCAAGAGGATACGAATCAAGATTTCTCAATTTTCCAATGTATTTTACCCTTATCTTTGCATTAATATCTATAATTTTATGCTCAAGAGCCATTAATACTTCTTTCTGGGAACTGAATATCATATTCTCACCTTTCAATCCTTTTTTGTAGAAAGTGAGATAATAGAACCCCAGAATCATATCCTGAGTCGGAACTGCAAGCGGATGACCATTTGCAGGATTGAGAATATTATTAGTTGAAAGCATAAGAATCTTTGCCTCAGCCTGTGCTTCAAGAGAAAGTGGAACATGAACTGCCATCTGGTCTCCATCAAAATCTGCATTGAATGCAGGACATACCATTGGATGGAGAGTAATTGCATTCCCTTCTACAAGCTGTGGTTTAAAGGCTTGAATACCTAATCTATGAAGAGTTGGCGCTCTGTTCAAAAGAACGGTATGTTCTTTAATTACTTCATCAAGAGCATCCCAAACTTCTGTCCTGTTCTCTTCTACCCAGGTCCTCGCAACCCTCAAAGTTGTTACGACACCTTTTTTTTCCAGTTTATTGTAAATAAAAGGTTTAAACAACTCTATGGCCATTTTCTTGGGAAGTCCGCACTGATCCAACTTCAACTTAGGATCGACAACAATAACTGATCTTCCTGAATAATCAACCCTTTTACCAAGAAGGTTCTGTCTGAATCTTCCCTGTTTACCCTTTAGAGAATCAGATAGAGACTTAAGCGGCCGTTTTTGAGAACTCATATAACTCTTATTCCTTTTCTGGTTATCAAATAGTGCATCAACAGATTCCTGAAGCATCCTTTTCTCATT
>DBOL01000059.1:592-936 GCA_002299555.1 Candidatus Aminicenantes bacterium UBA647 | reverse complement strand
CCTGAAGCATCCTTTTCTCATTTTTTATGATCAGTTCAGGAGCTTTAAGATCAAGCAATTTTTTCAATCTGTTATTTCTATTTATAACTCTCCTGTAAAGATCGTTGAGATCGGAAGAAGCAAATCTCCCCCCATCAAGTCTTACAAGAGGTCTTAAGTCAGGCGGAAGTACAGGGACGATATCAAGTATCATCCATTCAGGCTTGTTCCCGGAGTTCAGGAAATCTTCAGTAAGCTTCAGGCGTCTTGCCATGATCTTCTTTTTCTGAATTGATTTCTCAATGCTAAGTCTGGATTTTAGATCTGTAACTTCCTTTTGCAAATCTATATTTTTTAATAATTCG
>DBOL01000059.1:0-240 GCA_002299555.1 Candidatus Aminicenantes bacterium UBA647 | reverse complement strand
GAATCTGAACCGTATTTTTCAACAAGGTCCATATATTCTTCTTCAGTCAGTATCTGTTTCTCTTTCAGATTTGGTGCCTGTCCCGGATCTGTAACGATGTAATTCTCAAAATAGACTATATTTTCAAGAGCTTTTCCTGTTATTTCAAGTAATACTGCTATTCTTGAAGGTACCCCTTTAAAAAACCATATGTGGGCAACTTTGGAATTAAGCTCAATATGTCCCATACGCTCTCTTCTT
>DBOL01000005.1 GCA_002299555.1 Candidatus Aminicenantes bacterium UBA647 | reverse complement strand
ACTGAAACCGGATTTAAAGGACTGGGACCTAAATTCAACAGAAAAGATCTTCTGAACTTCAGTTTAGTGGATCCGGTTCCAAATGCAATGTGTTTTGAATTTAAGAGACTGGATAACAATAATAAAGTTTTGCTTAAAATCAACCACGGCAGATTACCGTCAATCGGAATAAGAGAAGAACGGATGAGAATATTGCTTAATAAATCTATATCAGGTACCGCTGGAAAGGAAGAGATCGGGGAATTCCATGACCTGTGGATGGAAAAAGTGGGGAAAATAATCAATCAGGAAAAAATTGAAGATTGGATAAGTATCGAATAATGATCATTTATCCTGGAGGTTAATGTGAAAGAAAAACCCGATCTGTTTCCCCTGGATTCGATGGGCCGTACATCCCTCTTCCATCCTGCAGAAACCGGAAACCTTGAGGAAGTTCAAAGGATAATTTACAGCCTCACCGGCACCGGACTTTCCTGCCAGAGATTACATTTGATTAAGATCCGGGACGCATCCGGGTTAACAGCTACAGATCTGGCAATAAAGTTCGGACATAAAAATATTGCCGATCTACTACAAAGCGAACAGACGCGGATGGAATTCTTCGAATAAAAAATAATGCTAATCTGCAGGATATAATAATTCAGGGATCATTTTTTTTTTCAATTGTATATTTAATGGGATTCCCAGTTTAACTTTTAAAAGCCTGATCTCTTTAATTATTTTTACTAAAGCTGATTTTTTTGTTTTCAATTTTAATTTTAATTGATTAATCGTTTTTTGAATTATATTTATTAGATTTTCTTTTTCTTCAATTTTTTGCTCTATCCTATAAACCCATGCTGCTAGCTCCTTGGCTAATTGTTGAGAATCATCCTCTGATGAGTTATCCGTGTTTCCTGTTAATTCATTTATTGAATTTGCTTGGATTTTTTGAAGTGTATCTTCAAATTGTTGCAGCATATCCAAAGTATTACATCGATCTATTGCATTCTTTATATCATCATTTAATTTATTTATATCTTCATTGATCGTTCCAATTAATATTTCCCAGGTTTTTATCTGTTTCTCCAATTTCTTAATTTCCTCTATAAGTTGTTCTTTTTTTACTATTAAAATTCCGAGTTTCTTTATTAAAATTGCTTCTTCAAGATTTAAATTTTTTTTCTGTTTGTACTGTGGTTTGACCACTTCTTTCTTCACCATTATCATTTGATAATTCAATTCATATCTGGCCCAATTTGAATTCACTTGCACCGGGGATAGTATTCGTATCCTAACCTTTCCTGTTTCAGGTGCATTGAAGTGCATTGAGATTGCCACTGTCTGAGTTCCAGGCTTTTTAAAAACAACTGTTTTCGGCTTTCCTAACCTGCCATTTGCATACTCATACAGGTATTTAACAATACCTGTTTTTTTCATGGAGATCTTTCCTATATATTGAACATTCACAGGAAATTTCCCCCTATACTTATGAGGATTGATACTAAATTTCACAAATACTGAATTTGTCCTTTGAACGGAAAATTTTTGAGAGAATCCTGTATAAGTAAAAATTGTGATAAGAAAAAAAATGAAAAGAACAGTTTTTTTTGTCTCCATGTTTCCCCCCACTAAGATATAGAAATCCACAATAAATATCTCAAAAATAATTATTGATTTCTGATCTTTAACCTTAAAGATCTTCGTTTTATAAAAAAATTCGGAAAGATCGGCGAAGGTCCGGGTGAGTTCAAGATCTCCCCCATCGATAAGATCGGGCTCAGATTATCATTTGATAAACGGAAAGGTTGACCTTATTCGCCTTGCACTCCTGTTCCGGGATGTGTCAAGACGGGGGCCGATCATACAGATAAGAAATAACCGCCTGATCGTTGAAGGAGATGACAACCGAATAATGAAGTATGACTCCTCCGGAGTGATTCTCAGAACTTTTAACACGATATCGATCTCCCGGATCGCTGTAAATGGCATTATAAAAAATACAGTTCTTGAATTTCTAAAAAAAAAGAATGCCGGGATATTATAAAAGCGCCATTAAAAACGGATACTTCCCTGAATATTTCCCGATCCGTTCCATTCAGATCAATAACAATGATATATTGGTTCAAACATTTAAAATGAATGGTGAAAAAAGTGGCAAAAATAATCAATCAGGAAAAAATTGAAGATTGGATAAGTATCGAAAAAATACAGCCTTAACAAAACAGGATAAGAGTAAATCACGAGACTTAAGAATCTAACTTTGATCTAACCCCTTAACCAAAACCCTCTCTCAAGTTGACGGTTCTATTTCGTGTTAGTGGCACTTGATTTTCTAAACAGTAAAGCTGATCCAACCCACAATAATGCAAAGAACCCATCAAGTATCAGAGTGTGGTCATTTCTGATGATCAGTGCGATCAAACCGACCAACAACTGTGCAATTGCTGTCACAAACAACACCCTTGCCATTCCGTATGGCCGTAATCGTGTGACGAAGGCACCGATGGTCACTACGACAAGCACTCCCGCATACATCAGGTTTGCCGGGTTGTCCTCGCTCCCGATGATCCCGACTGCAAGATTCACCCAGACCAGAATAAGTGCCGTCAAAACAGAAAGGCCGACTGCAGATCGGTAGGTGATATTGTTCATCTTCCTTACAATCAGCTCATATATGAGACCGGCGCCGATAAGGAGGGTTCCACCCACAACAAAATCGACAGGGCTCCAATCCACTTCATCAGTAAACTGCATCGCTACTAAGGGCAACAACAATATAAACACTGTCGCAAGAATAATACGGACTATTTTTTTGTTTTTAACCTTGATCAATTTTAAGTTCTCTCAAATATATAAAATACTGGATAACGATCCTCCCTTTATTCTATATTTAAGTATAATAAATTGATAGTGATTAATAATTTATCACAATAAACTGTTTATAGATGCTCCACTGCGTGATAGTTTATTATTATTCATATTACAGTCTTTATTACCCTGCTTATCACTTACAGAAATAGCCGCGTCGTAAAGAATAACAAGTTTGTATGTTGGAGGAAATTCCCCTTCATCTGCTGAACGAGAGTACCATGTTCTGGTAAAACCCAATATCAGTTTTGCTCCCGGTGCAAGATAACTGAACCTTTTACTCCTTTTTAATGTGGGACCCTCATATAGATAAGCAACTCCACCGCCATTTTTAAATTCTCTATGACCTAAATTCATTACAATCCCGGTTATCCCAATTCTTCCTGTATTTGTTGCAGTTTTCTCTATTAGTTTAAATTTGATCCTGTGAGCAGCCGGGTCAGGACAATTCTTTATTATCAATCGGGGTTTAATAATTCTATCATTTAATTGGACGACACTTTTTTGTTTGATCTTCATACTGCAAAAATCCAGATTGTTATTCTCAGAGAAATTTGTTATTTTTTGATGTTGTAGGGGCGGGGTCACCCAACGCCTACACATTTTTCGGGATTTTTAATAATGTATTTTCTATATGTTTAAGCTTTTTTATCTCTTGAATTGTGTACCGGTAAATAAACTGAAAAAGTAGTGCCCTCACCCTCTTTTGAAGCAACATCAATTTTTCCATCATGAATTCCAAGTATCATTCTTGATAAATGAAGCCCTACTCCGGCTCCATCTTTTTTTGTAGTAAAACGGAATTGAAATAATTTATTCTGAATATTTTCTGGTATGCCTGCCCCATTATCGTGAATATTAATAATAATAAAATTGTTTTTGCCTTTTTTTGTAGAGATTTCAATAGAGCCTTCATTCACCGGACCTGTTTTTTTTATTGCTTCCACTGCATTCCTGATCAAATTGACAAAAACCTGAGTTAACATTTTCTTGTTACAAAAAACATTTATACCTTTCGTAATATTAAAATCTGTTTTGATCGAAACTTCATCCAGAAGATGCTTACTTTGCACTAATGCTTCCTCAAAGAGGAATTCAACCGGTTCGATCTTTTTAGAAGTCAGCTCATCCTTAACAAGGAAATCAGATGTATTAAGTACTGATTCTATCGAATTAAATCCATGCTTCAGCATTTTAAGGATCTCCTTCAATTTTAATTCATTTTTCGCTGAAATTATAGGATTTGAATCAACCAGTTTTTGCAGGAAAAAATCAGCACCGCTTATTATTTGCAGAGGATTACGAATTTCATGAATAACAAAATCCTTGATCTTTAATATCTCCTTAGATCTGAATTCAAGAGAAGCAGATATATTTTGAAGCAATATCTCATATTGCCTCCTGGCTATCCAATGAGCAACTTTCTCTTTTAATATCCTTATATTATAGGGTTTTATTAGATAATCAGTTGCCCCGAGTTCAAAACCTTTTATCTGATCTATTTCTTCAAATAAGGCAGAATTAAATATAAAAGGTATATGTTTCCATTTCTTCTCTGACATTACCTTTTCACACAGATCAAACCCATTCATTTCAGGCATCAGAACATCTGACAATATCAAAGAGATCTGATCTCCGAATTTATTCAGTTTTTCCAGAGCTTCCACACCATTTTGTGCAATATGAAGATTATATTCCTCATGTAACGCATCAACAGTTACCTTTAACATTCCAGGATTATCTTCAACGATCAGAACTGAAGGATATTCCGGATTAACATCTTCATAACCTAATATATCTTCTATATGGGTTATATTGAGAAGATCATCCAGATTAAGCCTTTGCTGAAGATCAAATTTCATAGAACGGTCATGTTCCCTTCTTCCTGCTAAATCTCCTGATTTATCCAGGTCCCTTCTTTTCGACTTCCTTCTCTCATCCTTTTTAAATATGGGGTTTTCTATAGAAGCATTCTGGTCAATATAGAGCGGTAATGTAAATTTAAATGATGTCCCGTATTTTTTGTTCGAGTTAGCCGCTATTGTCCCGCTATGTAATTCAATATTTCGTTTGACAAGATATAGTCCAACCCCTATTCCGTCAAATCTTTTCGAAAGAGCATCATCAGCCTGATAGAGTCGGGTAAATATTTTTTTCATATGGCTCCTGGGTATTCTGACCCCGGAGTTAAAAACTTCTGTATTAATATTATGATCATCACTACTTACGGTTATTTTTATGGAATCTCCGGCATGAGTAAACTTGAAAGCATTTTGTATCAGATTATTTAACACTTCCTCGATCCTGACAACATCAATATTGGCAATAACAGAATCACTAATTAAGTTCAATGTATATTCTTTCTTTTCTTCTGCTGCCCTTGAGGTGAAAATGGAGAATATATTTTGGACAATACCTGCATAGTTATAGTTATTTAATGATAATTTAACTTCAGGATCATCTACTTTAGATACTGAGATTATCCTGTCCACATGATTAGAAAGTTGAAAGGCAGAAGTTTTTACAATCTGAAGCTGCTTTTTTGCTGCTTCTCCAAATTGAGATCTTTTCTCCTCAATAATTTCAATATTGCCTATAATAATTGAGAGAGGAGTTTTCAGTTCATGAGTAATATTTGTTATAAAATGGTTCTTCGTTTTCGATAATTCATCAATCTTTTTCCTAGACTCTTCAAGTTTTTTATTTTTAATTTTTTCCTGTTCTGAAACTGAAAAAATTTTTCTTCTATTAGTCTCAGTAATACCAGATGAGATAATAACCATAACAAGTGCGAAAGTTAAGAAATAGATACTAACCCAGAATGACGGCCATATAATTGCTTTTTTATTTAACAGGTCTATAACAACATTCATAAAAAGGTGAATAAAAAGAATAGTAGATCCTGCAGTGAACGCTCCCCTTATTCCCCATGGAACTATCATAGCTATTCCGATAAAAACAAGGATAAGCCCGGCATAATACGGGCTTGTATGTGATCCTGTCAAATATGTCAGGAGTGCAATGGATGAAGCAATTACAACATTCAGCAAATGACACATCTCTTCAGGATATTTCTTCAGGAACGTTTTATTCGAAATTATAAACAAAGCTATACAAATAAATGTTGCGATCAATCTAATTTTCAGCAATTCCTGCCATAGATCAGGAAAGATCAGGATATCAAAAATAAAAGCAAATGGTAAGAGAAAAATACAAAACAAGTAAGCAACATTTAATCGGGTTACCCAGAGTTTATTAAGATATTTTTTATACAAATTTTCAAATTCATCAGGTATAGAAAAAAACAATTCAGAAAGATCTTTCTTGATCGGATTCATTTGCGTTTTTCAGGAACTTTTAATTTTAAAAATATATTTGCCTGGTTTTCATCGAGTGATAATTCGAATGGCATATCCTTTGGAACCAGGTTCAGCATTTCTTTATCATCCCTGTGAATTACATCCCATCCGCCGCCATAATCCATTAAATATCTTGTCGAATTATTTTTATGCACATTTGTAATAATGATCGAACCTCCCTCTTCTGTATAATCTACAAATGAATTTATAAAGCGCTTACAAAATGTATCTTTAAAATAATCAAACAATCCTGCACTATAAGTTAATGAATACTTATTTCTAACTAAGTTCAGATCCTTGCCTCTGATCAGATCCAGAATATTCAGATTTACGAGTTCAACAAAAAAATTCTCCTTTTGAATAAATTGAAGTCTCTCTGAAAAATCTGCAAGAGCAAAAGCATCCATGTCAACCAGAGTTGCATAAACAGGCCTGGTCAGATCATTTCTTTCAACAAAACGTAAAACTTCTTCAGCAGGGCCGGAACCGAAGATTAAAAATGAGAACTCCTTTTCCGATTTTCCATACATGGAACACAGCTGATCATAAAGATAATGAATTCTTCTCTGATGAGCCTGAACTGCATCTGTCGAATATATAAATTTATTCATTAATTTGCCGAATAATGAATCCCCTGAATAAGGATTTACAAAAAATTGTTTAATAGTTTCAAAATCACCGGGGTATCCGTTATCTCTGTCAATAATTGATGCAGCAAGCGGAGAAGTTTTTATAAAAGTGATAAGGTTCTTTCTGAAATATTTTTTATGGTCAAGACTTTCAGAGTCGGGAACTTTACCTGCAATTTCATTAAGCCTTATTATAAATTTGTTTTGATCTTTTAAAACTTCCGCTTCAATGCTTTGAAGGAAAAGCTCCATATCAGTTCCAACCTTAAGATTATGAAATTTCTCTTCATAATCCAGTATATTTTTTAAACTACTCAGGTATAATCTCCAATCACATATCAAAGCTTTATATTCATCACCGATCTTATCAAATTTTTCGAGTGATTCCAGTGTAGTAATAATTCTATTCTTATTCTGAAAAGATTTTGAAATAGTTTCAATTGCTGCGAGATCAAGGTGCTGATCAATAAAATTTATAATTACCTCAGACGAATCATCTTTGATACGTAGAACAAACACCCTGCAATTTAGTAATTCTCTATCTTTTATAGAAATACGGACATCAAATTCATCTCCGATTTGAAATTTGTAATCCGTAGTATCGGGGTTAAATTCTACTCTTGCAGTTGATGCAGTATAATCAAGAATAGTTCCGGTTCTGATAAAAGTACCTTTCTCAATTTCAATGGTTAAAGAAATATCGATCTGAATTTCAGGAAAATGACGCTGGATCCTTATTTTGCCTCCAACCATACGGTCCATCCTTTTCTTTCCAAACCTTATCCCGACACGGGTCTTGCTTTTATCAAATTCTGAGGTCCCGACTATTGTCCCTGTCGCATTTATAACTTCATTTTTTTCTTGATTAAAAATCGATATCTTATTAAAGATGGCTCCCTCCTTAAAAAAAGAGCCTTTATTGCATAAAAAAGAAAAACCATTATTAGATATATCCCAAACCTGGAATTCTGTTAAATTATCATCAAATCTGCATGTCATCTCTATTTGATATTTTCTTCTTGAATTTCTGGTGACCTCTAAACCTTCTTTAAACATGTTCATAAAACCCGCCCCATTTACATTACACCCAATTTAAATAAAAATGTCAACTAATCTCACCTGGAATCTATGCAATATATAATAGTACAAAATGGAATTTCAATGAATTTGAAATTTTATCAATCATGGCCGGGATTTTGTTATGTAATTTTCATTGACTATTATTTTGTTAATTGTTACAAATATAAATTATATGAAGGTATAATAACCCTTCAAGATTCTTTGAAATAAAATTAAAATAATTATCCGGAGGAAAAATGAAACGAATTTTATTGATCGGAATTATTTATTTATTTATTTTCAGTCTCACATTTGCGGCTATCCCTGATAATGATACAGCAGCCGGGAAATGTATGACTTGTCACAAAGAAAAATCAAAAGGACTTTACCGTCAATGGTTCAGCTCTTCTCATGGAATGCATAATGTCACCTGTATCGACTGCCACGGTGCGAAAAAAGGCGATGTTGACGGATATATTCATTATGATGCTCTGATATCAACCCTTGTAACTCCTAAAGATTGTGGAAAATGTCATAAAAAAGAGATGGAAGAGGTAGACAGATCCTATCATGCAAAAGCAGGGTTGATCCTTGAATCTGCAGATGCATATCTCGCTCATGCAGCAGGCGGACACCCTGTTGCAATAGCAGGTTGTGAAAGCTGTCACGGTTCAAAAATTCAGATCGATCCGAAATCTCCAAATAAACTTTCTATAAAAAGTTGGCCGAATTCAGGAATAGGACGACTTAATCCTGATGGAAGCAAAGGCTCATGTACAGCTTGTCATACCCGTCACAATTTTGACAAATCCCAGGCCCGTCAGCCGGAAGCTTGTGGAAAATGCCATCTGGGACCGGATCATCCTCAAAAAGAGATATACGAAGAATCAAAACATGGGAATGCATATTTTACTAATGTTTCAAAAATGAATCTTGATTCTGACAAATGGATTGTAGGCGAAGATTATTTTATAGCCCCTACTTGTGCTTCCTGCCATATGTCAGCAACTTCGAATCAAAAAGTATCCCACGATGTCGGAAACAGGATAACATGGACCCTTCGTCCAAAGGTCTCCAAGCGTCTCGAGAATTGGAAACAAAAGAAAAAAAACATGGTAGATGTATGTACCAATTGTCATGGAAAAACTTTCGTTGAAGGCCATTACTACCAATATGACGCCCTGGTTGAGCTTTATAATGAAAAATTTGCAAAACCTGCCGGAGAGATCATGGCAATCGTCAAGAAAAATAAATTGCTCAAAAACAAAGCTGCTTTCAGTAATAAGATCGAGTGGATCTATTGGGAGATATGGCACCATGAAGGCAGGAGAGCACGCCATGGGGCAGCAATGATGGCACCCGATTATACATGGTGGCATGGTATTTATGAAGTTGCTCAGCACTTCTATTTCAAATTGATCCCCGAGGCAAGGAAATTGAAAAATGGAGAACTTGATTCCTATATAGATAAACTTCTTACAGAACCTATGCATCAATGGGTCAATCAACCGACTGATCAGATAAAGAAAAAGATAAAAAGTGGAGATCTGCAGAAAGCTTACAAAAAACTTTTTAAGAAGAAGTAAAATTAAATAGAATAATGTTTGAGAAACAAAAAAAATTTATCAGAGGGATAGCTTTAACCCTTACAGGACGACTGGGTATTGTTTTCACCACTTCTGCGTTCATATGTTTTTTTCTGTTTGAACTGCTCCGTGTTTTCGGTATTCTGACTAATGCATATATAGGGCTGATCACTTATCTTCTGTTTCCCATTCTTTTCATTTTTGGACTGATATTAATCCCGATCGGGTGGTATCTCTACAAAAAGAAAATGAAGATGAGTACCAGTGAACTCCTTAAAAGTAGTTTTGGTGAGGAGACACTTCAGGGAAGCGTCAGTGGTTCTCTGATCTTCAGGACTGTGCTAATACTAACATTGATAAATGTTTTATTCATAATGCTCGCCGGTGTCAGTACAATGAAGTTCATGGATCAGCCAAATTTCTGTGGAACCGCCTGTCATCAGGTTATGGGCCCTGAATGGGCTACCTATCAGGCTTCCCCTCATGCTCGTGTTAAGTGTGTTGAATGTCATGTAGGAGAAGGAGTGCAGGCACTTATTGATTCAAAGCTGAGTGGATTGCGCCAAATGTGGAAATCGGTCTTAGACACATATGAGAGGCCGGTTCCTACGCCTGTACATAATCTTCGTCCATCCAGGGAAACTTGTGAGAAGTGCCACTGGCCTGAAAAATTTTATGGCCACAAACTTAAAGTGATCAGGCGATACGGTCAGGATAAAGACTCCACTCCAAGATACATAACACTTGACATGAAGATCGACACAGGGAAGAAGGCAAATAAAGCGGGAATACACTGGCATATTGCTATGGAAAATCAGGTCAGATATGCCTCGCTCAACGATGAAAGGCTTGAAATGCTCTGGGCTGAAGTTAAACAAAAGGATGGGACATTCAGACGGTTCACTAATTCCTCTTTAGATGAAAATGTTGAAAATGCGAATGAAGAGGAGATCTCGATTCGTACAATGGATTGTGTAGATTGCCATAACAGGGCTACACATATCTATGAAGATCCCGGAAATGCTGTGGATGAAAGAATATCAAAGGGTCAACTTGACAGATCACTGCCCTTCACCAAGAGAGTAATACAGGCCGCCATTACAGCAAATTATCCCGACAAAAAGAGCGGCATTGTTGGAATCGCCAACTATATGAGTGGTTATTACAGACGTAAATATCCTAACCTCGCAGTTCAGAAAATGGGAATTATATCAGAAATGATAGAGACGGCTCAGGGAATATACTCACGTAATGTTCATCCCGGAATGAATATTGAATGGGGCACTTACCCTTCATTTGCAGGACATAAAAGGGATACAGGTTGTTTCAGATGTCATAATGAAAAACTTAAAGATGAAGAAGGAAACATGATCTCTTTCGACTGTACCCTTTGCCATTCAATACTCTCTTACGAAGAAGATAAAGCATTTAAGTATATGGAGCTCCCTGACAAAAATTCTCCCAACTATAAAATGCACAAGATGCTGAGAGAGGAGTTCTTAAACAGAACAGATTAAAATATAGAAGCCTTAAAGTAAGAACTTGTCTGTCAATCTAGAGGCTTTTTGAGAAGTATAAAATTCCGGCATTATCATACTCGGATACTATATAAAGAGTTCCCTCTTTATCAATTGCCATATCTATCAGTTTTTTCTGGTATGCCTGACTGATCTTATCCGTAACATAAAGAGGTTCAGTCCAGGTGTCTCCCCCATCGCATGATCTTGAATAAAAATAAGCACTCCCCCGTTTTAAGAGAATATTTAAGTTTCCTTCAGAATCAGATCTTATCAACGGATAGGTGTCATGGGATTCAGATGTTACTCCAACTCCAGCCTCCCAATTAAGAGCTGAGTTTGTTGACCTGTAAAGTGCAATCCT
Source organism: Candidatus Aminicenantes bacterium UBA647 (assembly GCA_002299555.1). Classification (GTDB taxonomy): domain Bacteria; phylum Acidobacteriota; class Aminicenantia; order UBA2199; family UBA2199; genus UBA647. The sequence goes on along the minus strand of DBOL01000005.1, from coordinate 46,509 downwards.
GTTCTGGAAAGGCAGATATGAACTTGATAACGCAAAGTAGACATTAGCTTCTCCATTAGCACAAAGATCAGAACCGGAACATACTCCAAAATATTTGTCTTTAGAATTCCATGTATTACCATTATCAACTGAGAAGTTAAAATAAACGTAACTATATCTGCTACCACCCAGCGGCCATGCAGTCCAGCCAACATATACATCCGATCCGTTTACTGCAAGGCAAGGATTGTAGGCAGAGCTGAAATTATCTTTTTCTGATGATATATTAACTTCAGTAGAAAAATTCAATCCACCATCTTCAGATCTGGTATAGTAGACAGATGTATTCTGAGAATACAAAGGCAATAGCCAGATTATATTTATGTTACCCTCATCATCAACAGATATTCTGGATTCAATTGGACTCGGCGTACTGAAACTTATTATTTGCGGATCACTCCAGGTCTCTCCTGAATCTTCAGAAAAGGAAAAATAGAGATTGGATTTATAAAAAGTAATATATAGGAAACCATCCGGACCTGAGGTAATATCCGGATTGTATATCTTTTCAACGGAACTGAAAACATCAACAGGCCCGCCCCAATCTTCACCCTTATCAAATGAACTTATAACAGAAACATGATTCATGCTATCGTCATCATCATATCTTTCGTATGCAATAAACAGATCACCTGATATATCAGAAGTTATCGATGGGTTAAAAGAGGTACTATTTTCTTCTGTAGTTAAAACCGGAAGTATAAATGAGTTGTTATCCTTAATTTCAAATCGTAATACATCAGAGAAATTACCGCCTCCATTGCTTATTTTAACAGATATTTCAGCTTCAGAAGTTAAACTTTCTGAAGAGATCACACATGAAAGTTCTGATTCGCTTATAAAGATCGTTGTTCTTGAAATCTCATTGAAATATATTTTCGAATATTCAGTAAACCTCTGTCCCCTCGCTGTCAGTGTGAACTGAGGCATATTAACTGCTTTAGAAGATGGCGTTATTGATACCAGAACCGGATCCTCATCTGACTCCACATCGCTATTACTGCAGTATGGAAGAAAAACAAACAGTATAATCAGAAAAAGTCTTAAAAATAATATTAAATTTTTTTTAATCATTTCGCCCCTCTTTTTACTAATAATAATACCTGTAAAATCAAGGAAAACAAAATTAAAAAACTTTATTTTGTATAATATGTTGAATATATTCAATTTATGCTACATAATAATACATTGCACAAAAAGGAGGCATTATGAAAAGTGATGTTGAAAAAAATGGAATTTTCAATGAAGAGACAAAAGAAATTAAGAAAGAATCTGCAAGACAATCCTATCTTGAAACTATGGACAAAAAACTGGACGATGTCCTTATGAAAAGATATGTCCCGGTAGATATTTATCTTGATACTGATGATCTTTCTGCACTTGAAACTATCAATGAATCTGTAAAAAAGGTTCTAAATTCAATTGACATGGAGGTATTCTCTGAACCAGAGATATTCAAAGGCTCAATTATAGAAAAATTTTGGGCTGCAACCAAAAGTGTCGCTTCTAATGTTGATATAATAAAAAAGATCGCGGGACTCATCAGCATATTCAATAAAAGCAGCACGGAAATTAATACTGACAAACTTTTTTCAAAAAAGGAACCGGCAATTCACATGTCTGAGACACTAAAATATCTGAAAGATGTCCCTAATATATCTGTCAGAGTTGGTTCTTTGCTTATTACTAAATCCACTACCAGAGATATCCCTTTGATCCAGATTAAGAATCTGACACGGGATGAAGTTATATTGATCGACCGTAATCCCGGGATATTAAAAAACCCGAGGACAATTCATACGAAGTTGAACACGTTAAAACAGGAAAAGTTTTTGAATTCGAGAATGGCTATAAATCTCTGATAATTTTCATTCAGGTTAAAAAATGGCGATACCTGTAATTATTTATTTCAAACTACAGGTATCGTCATAAGCCGACAAGGAGGTTGTATATAGAAAAAAGTGTAACTATCAAATAGACAATGACAATTGTAAATATAAATCCAACCCCTGCTCCTATTTTCTTTTTGAGGAAACTATTTATTTTTGAAATATTACTATTTGTAACCTTATTATTCTTATCCAGCCCGCTAATCTTGAAAATTGATGTTATATTCATGATCACACCTTCATTCCCTTTTTATTCAAATAATATTGCTTCAGGATCCATCTTATGTGAGCCCCTGCCAATCTTTCACTCTGCTTTGCTTCGTCCCTTATCTGATCATAAAGAGAATATTCCATTCTTATCGATAGAGTTTTTCTCTTATTTTCCTTTTTCTGCATCAGATAGAGAGTGTGAATGGGAAATGACGTGATAGGAAGTGTTCCAATGTATTGTACATCTCTGCCCTTTTGAAGGAGAACTCATTCTCGTGAAAGGAGTTAAACTCCTGATATACTCCATCATTCATGGCATTTGTTTCTATGTATTCAATATTTTCAAGAAGCTCTCTAATATCTTCAGCACAAAGAGTGCCTATGAACTCATCGATAATGTTTTTCTTTGTTTCCTGAGTCAGATGCTCCCATTTTATATCAATATCAAACATTTCAACCTCCTGCTTATATTAATATGTAATAAATATCTCCGTTTGTCAACATAATTAATTATTTTATCTATATAATTTTATTATTATTTATTTATATTTATTTTTGTTTAATTTTTTTCCATTTATATTGCAATTTTCCGAAAATTCTTTACTCAATTAGTAATATTTAATATAATCTGCTCATGAGTCATGAATCAGATCTTGAAAGGAAGATCATTCTTCTTGCTTTAGAAGAAGATGAGGTACTTAATGATGTAACTACAAACTCTCTTTCTGAATATGATTCAGATATCTCGGCACTCGTTATAGCAAAGGGACACGGGGTCATCTCCGGAACAGACACTTTCATCAGAGTATTTTCAGAAGTAGATAAATCGGTAGTAATTGAAGTATTAAAAGGTGATGGATCCATTGTTAAGAAGGGAGACCATGTAATAACATTATCAGGAAGGAAAACTTCTATTTTAAAAGGTGAAAGAACAGCTTTAAATTTTCTCCAGAGACTTAGTGGTATCGCTAGTCTTACCAGCGATTTTACTAGCCTTATGAAAGGTTCGGGAATAAAACTGCTTGACACAAGAAAAACGACACCCGGGATGAGATATCTTGAAAAAAAGGCGGTCGTAGATGGTGGTGGCACAAATCACAGGATGAACCTGAAAGATATGGCTATGATTAAAGATAACCATATAAAAATGGCGGGTTCCATCTCAAAGGCTGTGGAACTGGTCAGAGAAAACTCTATAAATGTAAAAATTGAGGTGGAAGTTACTGATATTAATGAGTTAGAAGAAGCTTTATCTAATAAAGTGGATATAATAATGCTGGATAATTTCAATAATGATCTTTTGGAAAAAGCTGTCAAATTAAAAATTCCTGAGGTTAAATATGAAATTTCCGGAAACGTGACATTAGATAATATTCAGGACAAACTTTGTAAAGGGATAGATTTTATTTCTTCCGGAGCATTGACACACTCTTTCAGATCACTTGATCTCAGCCTTGAAATATCTCAATAATGTTCATGGAGAACAAAAATGAACGAATTTCTTGAAACAGATGTACTAATTATCGGAGGCGGGATCGCAGGTGCAACTGCAGCGTTGACACTCTCCGAGGCTGGTTTCAGTTCAATTCTTATCACAAAGGGCAGGGACTTGTCCGATACTAACACAAATCAGGCTCAGGGAGGTATAGCAACACTTCTTAAGGGTGAGAAAATTGATTCATTTGTGAACGATATAATGATTGCAGGAGATAATATCAACTATCCACCTGCTGTTAAACAGGTAGTAACTGACTCCGTTGATCTGGTTAACAATATTCTAATCAAGAAACTTGAGATCCCATTCTCGAAAAATAGTGATGGATTTGACATGGCAAGAGAAGGTGCACACTCTAAAAGACGTGTTCTCAATGTTAAAGATATGACAGGTAAGATCATCCAGGAACACTTTTCGACCTTTATTACTTCACCCGGATCAAAAATTAAAATATTATTCAATCATACAGCTATAGATTTGCTTACATCAAATCACCATTCTACAAATCCTGTGAGAATATATGAGGAGCCGAAAACTTTAGGTGCATATGTCCTTGATCAGGAGAGGGGTGTTATAAAAAGGATATTTGCAAAAAAAGTAATTCTCGCCAGCGGAGGATTAAGCAGTATTTTCCTGAACTCAACAAATCCATCAGATGTTGTAGGAAGTGGAATAGCTATGGCACACAGAGCCGGTGCAAGGCTTGCAAATCTTGAATATGTTCAATTCCATCCCACTTCTCTATTTAAAAAAGCGGGAGATAGTTTTTTGATCTCAGAAGCAGTAAGAGGTGAAGGTGCTAAACTGATGAACGGAAAAGGTGAGTATTTTATGAAAAAATATTCTCACCTTTCAGAACTGGCACCCAGAGATGAAGTTTCCAGAGCTATTTACGAAGAGATGCTGAAAGACGGACTCAATTATGTCTATCTTGACCTTGCATCATTTGCAACTATTGATATTAAGGACAGATTCCCGACAATCCATTCAAAATGTCTTGAATACGGGATCAACATTGAGGAGAAACCCATCCCTGTTGTCCCTGCGGCCCATTACAGTTGCGGTGGAGTTCTATCTGACCTTAAAGGACGATCATCTCTAACCAACCTTTATGCAATAGGAGAAGTATCTTCAACTGGAGTCCATGGTGCAAATCGTCTAGCATCTGTCTCTCTTCTTGAAGGGCTTGTCTGGGGAGTAAGATCTGCAGAGGATATAATTCAGAACATAGATAGCGAAAAATCTAATTATACAATCTCTGAAATACCGGAATGGAAATACCCATTTCCTCAGGAAAAAGCTGATCCTGCTCTGCTTCTCCAGGACCAGATAATGGTAAAACACACAATGTGGAATTACAGCGGTATTATAAGAACGGCCAAAAGGTTAGCAAGGGCACAATCAGATCTCAATTATCTGAATCACAGAATTCTTCAATTTTATCAGAAAACAGAGATGTCAAATTCTGTTATAAATATTCGAGATAGTGTTCAGACCTCTCTCCTTGTTGTAAATTCAGCTATAAGGAATAAAATGTCTCTTGGAGCTCATTTTATGAATGGTTCATAATAACAGGGAAACAGACTGTAAGCCGGGTTTTGTCTGGACGAGCCATTTATCTGGACGGCTAATTACTTAACCGTTCAAGCAGCTAACCCGAAAGTATCAGCCGGCCAAGCTTCAAGCACTTTCTGTTTAGCCTTGCTCCGAATGGGGTTTACCTCAATCCAGTTTGTCACCAAACCGGATGGTGAGCTCTTACCTCACCTTTTCACCTTTACCTGCAATGCAGGAAGTCTATTCTCTGCGGCACTTTCCTTATCTGCCAAATTCGGCAGACAGTTTCAGTTAGAAACCATCCTGACCTGCGGAGCCCGGACTTTCCTCCCCATTTACATGAGGCAGCCCGTTATCTGTTTCCCTGTTATTATTGAGAATTATACCAAGATTTTCGATTTTTTTATATAGATTGCTTCGTGGCAGATTGATCTCTCTTGCAGTTCTTGCCAGATTATTATTAAACTCTTTAAGTTTTTTTTCTAAAAATAATTTTTCAGATTCTTTTTTGAAATCCTTCCACTCTTTTATGTCACTCAGATCTATTACTTCCGACTGATCATTATTTCTAAAAAAATCAGGCAGATCATCCTCCCCTATTTTTTTCGATTCTGTCATGATCATGACCCTCTCGACTACATTCCTTAACTCTCTTATATTTCCTTTCCAATTATATTTTTTCAATAATTCGATCGCACCGGGAGTGAACTCCCTCTTTTTAAAATTATTCTCTTCTGAAAATATTTTCAGAAAATGTTCGATCAATAGAAGAATGTCATCTCTCCTTTCATTCAATGAAGGGCAATGGATCGGAACCACGTTCAGCCTGAAATATAGATCTTCCCGGAATTTCCCCTTCTCGATCTCTTCAGAAAGATCTTTGTTCGTGGCAGCAATTACCCTTACGTCAACCTTTTTTATTTCGGAAGATCCGACCCTCTGGATCTCCCCTTCTTCAAGTACCCTCAAAACTTTTGCCTGGGCTTTAAGGCTGAGATCACCGATCTCATCAAGAAAAATACTCCCATTATGAGCACTGTCAAATTTCCCTATTTTCTTTTCAAAAGCTCCTGTAAATGAACCTTTCTCATGACCGAACAATTCACTTTCTATTAATTCCTCCGGAATTGCAGCACAATTGATTTGAACAAAATTTTTGTCCTTTCTCGAAGACTGAAGATGAAGATTCCTTGCTATCAATTCTTTTCCCGTGCCGCTATCCCCGGTGATCAAAACAGTTGAGTTAGTCCTGGCCACCTTTGAAATTATCTTTTTCAGATCCTGAATTTCAGCACTATCCCCTATCATATGATACTTCTGCTTATTAATATTTTTCAAAAAGAAGTTTTCCCTGATAAGTGAGTTTTTCTCAAAAGCGTTCCTTACAGTCAGAGTAAGTTTCTCTCTTGAAACAGGTTTTTCAAGAAAATCAAAAGCTCCAAGTTTAGATGCCTCTACAGCCTCTTCTATTCCGGAATGTCCGGATATCATAATTACTTCAACATTCTTCTCAACTTCTTTAAGGTTGCGAAGGACATCTATTCCGTTAAAACCCGGCATCTTTACATCAAGTAGAACTATCTGAGGTTTAAACTCTTTAAAAATTTCAACTCCGTCCAATCCGGATTTTGCTGTTTTCACAAGATATTTCTCATATTCAAGGACCATCTTTATCGAATCCAGAATATTACTTTCGTCATCAATAACAAGAACTTTTTTTTCTTCCATACTTCAAATATAACAAAAACCCGGGTCAATTTCAATTTCAGGTTTTTTACCTGCTTTTGACGATATCAGGATATTCTGATATCATTCACGTTCTGATTATTGATAAATATAACTCAGTCTGGAGAAATATATGAAACTAGCATTAGATGGTTCAGGTGGTTTTGCCGGAGATATGTTTACAGCAGCTCTAATTGATGCAGGCGCTGATTATAATACAATAAGTTCCGGGATGGTTAAGGCCGGGGAAAAGATAGGCAATATAAAGATAGATTTGAATAAAACTGAAGACGGATCTACCCAGCTGATCATCTCACTTGAAGCAGAAAAAAACCATGTTGATGCAGAGGAGATAAAAGAACTTTTAAATGAAAGTTTCGAAGAATTGAATATTGGGAATATTTACAGAGAATTTGGGAGAAGAGTGCTGGATATCCTTATTGATGCGGAAAATGAAGCGCATACAATGCAAGTATTCGAAAAACTTATGCATCATCACGGTCATACTCACAACGGCGCTGTTTTGCACGAGGCCCAGGACATCATGATCGATATCATAGGAGCCGTTTCCGGAATGGAATTACTTGGAATATCACCATCGGCATCTCTTATCGAACCTGTCAGAACAGGCCAGGGGGAAATTGAATTTTCTCATGGAATTCTGGATGTCCCTGCACCTGCAACAAGGATCATACTTGACAAATTTAAGATCAATTGGGAGAAAGGCCCTATCGATACAGAACTTTGCACCCCGACAGGAGCATCATTATTGGCAGCACTCATTGATAAAAAGAGTAGTCCTGGTATTGAAAAGTTGAAAATTCTTGGAAAAGGATCCTCCAGAGGGACAAAGATACTTCCAATCCCACCTTTAAAGATTTATCTTGTTTGAATAGAACAAGGCCCGGGTCTTACTGCCTCCGGGCCTCTCATATGATTGATATCTTATTATTTCTTTGAGTTAAACGAATATTGAAGATTGACATAGATGATATCATTATCAACATCTGTGATATCTTCTGATCTCATTACATAATTGAATTGAAATTTAACATTCTTTGCATGAAAATAATTTATTCCACCTGAAAAATTTGTATATTTCTCACCTTCTTCAACTGGAGTAAAAGATTCAAATCCGATTATCGGTTCTACTTTATTCAACCTGTATCCTGCAACAGCATACATACCTGAATACTTAATCCCATTACTTTCTCCGCTTAGGTATTCAAATTTCAGATTAATGCTATTTCTCTTATAGAAGATATTTGCTCCATAAGAATTTCTTTTTATATCACTTTCAACAAGAGCCGGGTCTGCTTCCGATCCTGACCCCAGAAAACCACCAATCTGCAATCCCGGAACCGGGTAAGCTTCAAGTCTTCCCCATATACCCATACCATTGTGAGTATTTGTAGTCGCAGCAGTTTTTACAGATGGCAACCAGTTGTTCGAAGCAGTAAGTGCATTTGAGAGCATAAAAGCATAATATATCTTCCCTTCCATTAATTTCCCACTAAGTTGTGCCCCAAAAGCTCTGTATCCGTGAAGGCCGCTATTTCCGCCCCATAACTGAACTATAGATGCTCTTTCAATAAGATCAAGTGCACCGGATGATGTAAGAGCCGCACCTTTAGTTCCCGGAGGAGCAAATTTACCAAACTTCAGGATAGCTTCTCTTGAAACAAAGTATTCAATGTAAACATCTAATACTGAAGGTGGAGCAAATTTGTCAAAAGCAAATTGAACTCCCCATCTCATTTTCTTGTTTAATGTCCCATAAGGAGCTAACCTGATCCTGCGATTTGAGAAACCATAGATCGAATCAGTGGTATCTACATTTTCCTGAGATGACATTGAGAACCAGTTCTGAACTAATCCTTTAAAATTAACTTCACTATTTACAGTTGTGAATAAAAAAACTAAGAGTAAAACTACTAAAATTATCCTTTTCACATTTACCTCCGGGTATTTATTTGTAATTCTTTACATATGTTAATATATATTGGCCAATTTAGTCAAGGAAATACAACAAATTTAGAGATTTGACAGGTCAAATATCATGCGGGAAGTTCAATGATAAATCTGGTCCCTTTTGGAGTATTATCAATTATTGAAATCATTCCATTATGCTCCTCAATGATATTATGTGTTATTGCAAGTCCCAATCCTGTCCCGTTACTTTTACGTGAAAAATAAGGCATAAATAGCTTCTCCTTATCTTCATCACTAATACCACTTCCATTATCGGCAATCTCAATACGGACGAATTGACTCTCAACATTATACTTGGTGACGATCTCGATCGTACCTTGCTTACCATTTGCTTCTATTCCATTATCAATTATATTAACAAATATTCTTCTGATCTGTTCTGTATCCATTTTTATAAGTATCGGGATGTCTACATCAAGATCAGCTTTAAATTCAATTGTACTATAGATCGATGTATAAACTGAAACGAGCTTTTCAAGGATCTGATTAATATCCCCTTTAGAAAACTTTATTTCAGGCAGACGTGCAAAATTTGAAAATTCATCTGCAAGATTCTTTATAGAATCGATCTCTGTAAGAATTATGTTCAAGCCATCCTCAACGATCTTTCTAAACTTATTTTCAGGAAGATCAATAGACCTGAGGATCCTTTCCGATGAGATCGTTATCGGTGTAAGAGGATTTTTGATCTCATGTGCGATCCTCTTGGCAACTTCCCTCCATACAAGTAACCGCTGCGCTTTCATTAAAGCAGTGAGATCAGTAAGCACTACAAGTATTCCTGAGAATTTATTATTAACAGGATTCCTTGTCTGGGATATCTTTATAGCCAGATTCAGAATTTTCCCCTTAATTTTAATGTCTAACTCTTTTTCTATTAATTTGAATTTTGATTTAAATCCTTTTTCTATTAGATCCTTTATTTCATTGTAGGGATTGTTGGCAAAAATATCCCCAAATTGCTTTTTGATGAACCTTTCCTTTTTCAGGCCCAGCATTTTTTCCACTGCCGGGTTTATTTCAATAATTTCACCTCTAAGATTTATTGCCATAACTCCGGATGTAATATTTGTCAGGATATTTTCAGTTATGCTTCGCCTCTGCCTTAATTCGATCGTTCGTCTGCTTAATTTATCTCTGTTATCTCTTAGATCCGAGGTCATGTTATTGAACTCAGTAATAAGAATATTAAACTCATCTTTCGCAATATAATCTATTTTTGCATCAAGATTTCCTTTGGTTATCTCGGTTGCAGCCTCTACAAGTTTTTCAATAGGCGTTGTTATCCCTTTGGCAAGGTACAAAGCAACCCAAGATGCCGAAAATACTATTAGAATTGAAATAAATACAAAAAGAAGGTAGTAGGTAGTTTTGACAGGGTCCCTTATAAGTTTAAGTTGAGAATACTTTTCTACCATAGTGCCAAGAACCTTAAGATTCCTTATATAATTCTCCGGATAATGTTTTCCTATTATAACCAGTATTTTATCCCCTTCACTTGAATTAAAAGGAATCCCGCTCCTGATAAGCTCACCATCCTGAAGGGTATCGACCCTGACGAAATCACTGCCACTGAGGACCTTGTAAACATCCTCAAGGGAAAGGTCCTTATACTCCTGAAGAGGTATAGAAGGATTGAACTGAGAAAGGATCTCCTTTCTATCCTTAAATATATTTACAACATCAAGCCTGTAGTTCTTCATCTGCTTTTTTACCCAATTTCTCAGAAAGATCGTATTTTTTTCTGTATACATCCTTTTTGATCGGATTCCCTCAGCTACTATTCTTGAAAAATATTTCAGATCATCCTTGGATTTTTCATAGTAACTATCTTTTAACTCCTTTGATTTCGTCATAATAGAACCAATATCTGTTGTGAACCATTTCCCGATCTCCCTTTCTATTAACTCCGTTGAGAAGAAGAACAAAAATACAGTTGGTACGATCGAGAAAGTTATAAAGAAAAAAACCAGTCTTTTTTTAAATCTGCTACCGGTTTTTTCTTTATTCTTATCATAGTAAAGTTTTATAAGATTTCTCACAAAAATAAAAAGGAATGTAATACTGAATAATATTATTGTGGTCCAGAGAACAAAAAAAATCGTCTGGCTGCTCTGAATATTCGTCAGGATTGATGAAAGATTTTTGCTCTCATCAAAAAGAACTTTCAATATAACGAAAACTATAAAAAAAAGTGCAATACCTATGACGACAAATCTTACGCCCCTGTTCTCTTCTTTTTCCATTCAACTGCTCCATCAGCCAGACTTATACGGATTTCAGGCTATTTTCACATTATAACACTATGAAATTTTTCAATCCATTTAAATCAATTGATTGTCTTCAGGATTGTCCTGGTACGGAATTGACCGGCACGTATCCTGATGTTATAATTAGATCAATTGCACCTGTAGCTCAGAGGATAGAGCTTGGGATTCCTAATCCCAGTGCCGCAGGTTCGATCCCTGCCAGGTGCGGTTAATTTCCAGATTTATCCAATTGCTTCGTACTACTTAATATGATATATTTGCAAAATGCTAATCTGTTACCAGACAAGGTATATTTAACAAGGAGAAGTAGATGAAAAAGAACTTATCAATAGTAATTCTAATACTATTAGCTTTAATAGTTGTGACATCATGTAAAGCAGTGGAAAACACTATAGATAACGGTGTTCAGGATTCCGGTGAAGTCGGTCAATTTATCGGAGATCTCATTCAGGCATTTGTTGAAGAGGATCATAACGGTAACACCTTTTCTCTAGACACGCTTAAGGGTAAAGTAATCCTGCTTAATATTAGCGCAATGTGGTGCAGCCCGTGCCGAAGCGAAGCATCTGAACTGATGGAGATCTACAACACTTATAAAGAAAGGGGTTTGGAGATAGTTCAATGCATTTATCAGGATGAAGAAGGCAATTCTTCTGACCAGAGCGATATTCAAAGATGGGTCAAGGAATTTGTTCTCGGATTTACAGTATTAACAGATCCGGACAAGTCTCTTATCGACTTCTTCAGTTTTGACGGGATCCCTTTCAATGTGATAATCGGGAGAGATTTTGTTATCAGATACAGGCGATCAGGGTTTGATAAAACTGCAGTAATAAATAAGATCGAAGAGCTCCTCTGATCTACTATTAAACTTTATAAAATGAGATCAAAGATCCTTGTAATAAGTATAATACTTTTTTTTTCCTCAATTTCCCCTTCCTCTCTCCCCGATTTTTCTCTGAAAAAAATTGATGGAACTCAGTTCTCTATTTCCGAAGTTCTCGGGAAGAAGATCATAATAATAGACTTCTGGGCCACCTGGTGTAAACCGTGCAAAAAACTGCTAAAAAAACTTGATGAGATTGGCCGGGAATTTAGTGATCAAGTGGAAGTTCTTGCAATTTCTACAGATGAGTCCTCATCATTCGCCAGGATAGAAAGCTATATTAAAAGCAGAGGCTATAGATTCACAGTTCTTCTCGACCCCGACAGCAATGTTTCGGGTATATTCAATCCGGCTGGAACGATCCCGTACACTATGATAATTGATCTATCCAAAAAGATCGTTTTTACACATACAGGATATGTTCCCGGCTTTGAAAAAAAAATAAGAGAAAAGATAAATGAACTTACAGATAAATAAGAATATCCTTTTTTTACTTATTATTTTTCTGCTCTTTATCGGTTCACTTGATCTAAATGGATTTCAGGCCGGAGAACTTAATTTTTTCATTAACAACAAGCTCCTTTATAATCTTAACAATACTTACGAAAATACCGGACAATTCTATGAGACTCTCTCAATTTTTGCAAATATTAAAAAATGGTCCTTCAACCTTACACTCAGGACAAACAATTATTATAAAAGAGCCCCAAATACTACTATTTCAGATACAAATTTCGATATTTTCAGGAAAACTATAAGGTATAATTCAAAAAAACTGAAAGTTATTGTTGGAGATCTATATTCAGTTCTCGGTCATGGACTTGTCTTGTCGGTGCAAAAAAATGATGAAATTTTCAGAGAAAGGACAATACTCGGTGCAGATATCAGATACCTATCAAACAGATTTGATCTCCGTATATTAGGCGGTGAGATAAATGATGATACATTTGATCAGAAATGGAGAGTAGCAGGTGGTGAACTCGATCTCAAACTGTCAGGAAACAGCAGACTCGGAGGCAGATTCAGTTATATTATCGATGAAGATACGTTGAGGCTTCTTGGAGACAGGCTGACATATTCTTTCAATATTAAAACAAATAAGTTCTTCAGTCACTTCAGTTATTATGCAGAGATCGCATTTCTTGATTTTGTAGAAAATTCAATGAAGAACGGCCACGCTATCTATTCAAACCTCACATTTAACAAATCTCATATAACTATGCTTATCGAATATAAAAAGTATTCCAATTTTGACAATGAGATGAACAATCCGCCAATTGCGGACAAAGAAGATGAAACATCTTCAATTAATGACACTGAGGGGGTTAGGATCCTTTTCCAGTATACTGTCTTTGATCCAGAAATATCATTTTTTTTTAACATAGGTAAATACAGAGAGTATGAAGATAATGGTTTCCATATTTATGGAGGGGTCAGTGCAATTGATGTTGGAGAAAAATTCTCGTTTAATCTGACCTACGGTATCAGAAACATTATTTTCCCGATCAAAAAATCCGATTTGGATCTCACATGGCAATTATCAGATCTTCTCAGCTTTACAATTTCGTCAAGGGACAAACGCTATCGTGACAACAATTTCAAATTTAATGAACAGGACTATTCCTTTCAGGTGGCTCATGCCAAAGGGATAACACTTTTCCTGTCATATCAATATTCTTATAATAAGATCATCGGACTTAATAATTTCTTCAACGGAGGACTTGTATTAAATTTCACCAATGACATGGAGATACGGATTTCAGGTGGAACTATCAGAGGCGGACAGGTATGCTCCGGAGGTCAGTGCTATGTGCTCCCCCCTTTTAAGGGTATAAAATTCTCACTCTTAAAAACTTTCAGATAATTCATTGAATTTTACAAAAAAAGTCTGTAAAATTATCTTTTCTTAAGGGAGGTAAAAATGTCAAAAAAAGTATTAGTAGTAACGATCAAACCATTTGCAGCAAAAGCAATAAAGGAATTGAAAAAAGCGGGAGAATCTGCCGGATACCAGATCGATCTGTTAGAGTCTTATTCAGATAAGAGTCAGATCATCAACAAACTTCCCGGATATGACGCGATTATAATAAGAAGCGATAAGATCGATAAGGAGATCATTAGTGCTTCGGATGATTTGAAAATAATAGTTAGAGCCGGCGCCGGATATGACAATGTTGATCTTGATTCTGCTTCTGCAAAGAATATAGTTGTAATGAACACCCCCGGACAAAATTCTAACGCTGTTGCTGAACTGGCTGTTGGAATGATGGTAATGATGGCACGGAATAAATATAATGGAAAGTCAGGAACAGAATTAAAAGGAAAGAATCTGGGTATTCATGCTTATGGTAATGTAGGCAAATATGTTGCAGGAATTGCCAAGGGATTCGGCATGAAAGTATTTGCCTATGATCCTTTCGTTGAAAATTCGGTCATTGAAAGTGACGGAATCATACCACTTCCAACTGTAGATGAACTCTATTCGACATGCCAGTATATATCTCTTAACATCCCCAACAATGACAAAACCAGAGGATCCATTAATACTGCCCTTACTTCAAAAATGCCGAAAGGAGCTACTCTGGTAAACACTGCAAGAAAAGAAGTTATTGATGAAGCGGAATTACTCAAGATCTTTTCAGATAGAGAAGACTTCACTTATATCTCTGATATAGCACCTGATTGTGCTGATCAGATCGTTGAAAAATACAGTGACAGATGTTTCTTCACACCAAAGAAAATGGGAGCTCAGACATCTGAAGCGAATATCAATGCAGGTGTTGCCGCAATTAATCAGATAGTTAACTTTCTTGAAAAGAATGATACAACATTTCAGGTCAACAAATAGTAGTTGTTGATCAGAAATATATTCGAATAGAAGTAAAGACGAGGTTTGGATAAGCTCCAAACTCGGATTGCAGATTCAGGTTGTCTACACTTGTATATTGAACTCCCTTTCCTGCACTGATGAAGGCGCCGAAAGATAAATATATATTTTCACTTATATTATATTCTAAAGACGGGGAAATTATTATAGATCCGTCTGACAGATTATAAATGGCCATTGCACTGAAAGGAACAAGCGGATGAAATTGAAAAGTCAGGCCACCGGAAAGATAGTGTTTCCCAAGAAGATACACACTTCCCTCCGAATATGCGTTATCTTTAACTAAAGATAAATAGTTCCCGGTATCTCCTGAGCCGGGTGAATTAAAATGGTACTCAATATATCCATAGATCGTATCACTGAAACTATAATCAAGACCGAGGGAGAAACGAAAATAATTGTTCTTCAATTCCTCAGGAAGTTCTTTATCCATCACTTTGTCAAGTATATAAGCTGTTTCCAACCTTAACCCTGCTCCACCGAGGGAACCGGACATGTCAAATCCAAATAACAGGTTCTCCCTGAATCCTAATAACAATAGTGAAAAATCTGATTTAAGTATATTAAATTTTCCCCTGATGAAGAAAGCACTATTGTCTATTCCGGGCACATCACCAAATACATATCCTATATCAAGTTCATCCATGGCTCCAAGAGGAATTCTAATCCTAATAGCATCAACCCCTCTCTTCTCCTCCTTATCTATCTCATTAAAGTTAAAAGGAGAAATGATATCGGTAGGATTAAAAACATAGGAGCTTCCCCATGATATCACCTGACGTCCTATATAAAGGTCAGCAAAGTTAAACGTGATGGTTGCAAAGAACCTGTCAAGATTCTGATTTATATAGAAACCTCCGGCAGGGTCATCTCCTCCTGAATAGAATTGTTCAGGAATATCATCTATCCTGTATCCCGGAGGATCAACTCCAGCAAGCAACTGAAATGAACTCAATGCAGCGGTATCAAGAATTGTAGGTGTAAGTTCATATTCAGCCCTTAAACTGATCCAGTCAACAGGGGAATATGACATTTTTAATCTGATCTTTTCTGAATACATCCCCAGATCGGAAATATTCACATTGTCTCCTTCAGATGCAATACTCTTGGGCATCAGAAGACTAAAAAATGATTTGTAATATCCTGAAAAATTAAATTCTGATGAGATCAGAGGCGTAACAATAATAAACACTAAAAGTATAAGTGATCTGAAAAATTTGTTGTTACCTGATCTCATCGGTTTTTACTAAACCATCCTTTAGAGTAATAAGACGTCTTGCTCTATCCATTATCATTTCATCATGAGTAGAAAACAGAAATGTCATTCCCGTTGTCTCATTCAGAACTTTCATCATTTTCAGGAGTTCAGAACCCATCTCCGAGTCCAGGTTTGCTGTCGGTTCATCAGCCAGGATAAGTGTTGGATTTGATACCATTGCTCTGGCAATCGCAACCCTCTGCTGCTGCCCTCCTGATAATTGGGTAGGCCTCCTTGTTTCCAGACCGGATAATCCAACTTCTTCAAGTATCTTAATAACCCTCTCATGCCTTTCGCTTTTAGGAACATTTTGAAGCAGCATGATATATTCAATATTTTCTTCCACTGTCAGCACAGGGATCAAATTATAGGATTGAAAAACAAATCCGATATTATCTCTTCTGAAATCTGAAAGTTCTTTCCCTTTCATTTCTGAGATCAGTTTGTTGTTTATCATAACTGTCCCTTTAGTTGGTGTATCCAGGCCTGAGATAAGATTAAGGAATGTTGTCTTACCCGAACCTGAAGGCCCCACTACTGCAGTAAATTCTCCAGAAGTTATTTCAAGACTAATTCCTCTTACAGCTTTTGCCTCCATCCCGTTATCTTTATATGTTTTAACGAGATTTTCTGTAGAAATAATTGTTTTTTGATCCATTTAGACCCTCCATTCAAAAAGAGATATAGTTTTTTTAATCTTAGTCATAATTTTACATACTTTTACGTAAAGCATCGGTAACCTTCATCCTTCCGGCCACAATTGCAGGATACAATCCAATAATAATTGTAAATATTAATACAAAAACGGGATATTTTATATATTGGAAAATTGTCATAACCGGATAGATCTTCTCGTGCATATATGCACCGGAGATCTCAATACCGCCATAATCAATTCCATATTTTACAAGTAGAATGCTTCCGATAAATCCCAGAATTATACCGATGATATTACTGATAACTGCAAGACTGGCGGCTTCGAAAAGTATCAATTTTCTCAATCCTCCGGGCCTTGTTCCAACAGCTTTAAGTATACCGAATTCGAACATCCTTTCATAAAGAGACATAAAAAGTGCATTTATTATCCCGAAAATAACTATAAAGAATAGAATTCCTCCCATCATGTAAAGAGAAACATCTGTCATATCAAGCATGTTTTTCAACTCCGGCATTATTTTCGCCCAGCTTAAAGCTTCATTTTCTCCTGATCCATATTTTTCCCAGAACGTGAGATTTTTATCCTCAGCCATCCTGATTCCTGTGAACTTTACAGCTATTTCATGAATTTCAGTACTGATATTAAGCATTTCCTGTGCTTTTTCTTTCCTGATAAAAACCATACCATTATCCATCTCTTTTACATTAAAGTGATATATTCCTCCAATTAGAAACATTTCCTGTGAAAGATCACCGGTGAAAGCCTGAGCTACCGTTATAACGATTCGATCTCCCAGAGATACCTCAAGAACTTCTGCAAGCTTACTCCCGATAACAATATCCCTTTTCCCTTCACTCCCGAAATATGTACCTTCTCGAATTCTGTTATCGATCTTTGACAGATATTTATCTGAATCAGGATCAATACCATATACGATTACCGATTCTACAGTTGAGGGTGACGTGATCATACCCAGTGAAAGTGTTCTTTCACTGAATTTATCAACAGAATTATCTCCTCCAAGCTCTTTTAAAACCTCATTTTTGTTTATAATAGTTTTTTCCACATCCTGGGTTTTTCTGAAATATTTATGATGGATCTGCGCCTCCCCAAGCAATGTTGAAGTCGCTGAGTCAACCAGATTATCCTTCATCCCGATCATTATCCCATCTGTGAGGATCATGGATGCAAGCCCTACTCCGATCGCAATACTTGCAATAATTGTTCTCCTTTTATTCCTTAAAATATTTCTCCACGCCAGTTTAAGATAAAACATTATTTTCTCCTCCCCGCCCTCATCAGTGTGTCCTCATCGCTTTAGCAGGATCGGTTTTCGCTGCTTTCAATGCCGGGAAAAATCCGACAATTGTTGCTGAAACGAATACAATAACAGCAGGTATCAGAAAACTCCTGAGATTAACTTCAGATGTCATATACTGAAATTTCATACCTCCATAAGTTATCGGTTCAGGCATTGCAATTCCATGCTTGGATAGCAGAAGGTTGATCCCGAATCCTGCAACAGATCCCAGGATAATACATATAAATGCAAGAATATTGATCTCGGTCAATATAAGTTTAATGATATCCTTAGGTTTAGTCCCCATTGCTTTCAATAATCCGTACTCCCTTCTTCTTTCCAGAACAGACATCAGAACAGTGTTCAGAACTC
This sequence comes from Candidatus Aminicenantes bacterium UBA647, assembly GCA_002299555.1. GTDB lineage: Bacteria > Acidobacteriota > Aminicenantia > UBA2199 > UBA2199 > UBA647. Next base: position 27,971 of record DBOL01000005.1, on the reverse strand, counting down.
CGATAGCAACTACAAACATTATTATCACCAGCATTACCCACATTCCCGCTACATCAGCCTGCATAGCATCGTAGAAAGATTTAGCAAAAACCTGCCATGGTACAGCCTCGATTTCTTCAGAATTTATTTTCTTTGATACCAGTTCATTTATCTTGTTCACGGAGTTAAGATTCCCTACCGTTATCGCTATTTCATGGACCCTTCCTTCCAGGACAAGAAGTTCCTGAGCAACCTTCAAAGGTAGATACATTGTCACTCTATCCTCAATTTCATTTCCGCTTTTTGATATGCCCGTTATCTTATAGGCATCATTTGCAATTGATCCGTCAGCACCCTGACTGATAACAACAAGTTCCTCTCCGATCTCTGCTTTAAGTATCTTTGATAATCCTTCACCAATGATAACTTCGTACGCCTCTTCACCAGAGAAAACTTTTCCTTTTATTATCTTCTTGTCAAAATTTGTTGTTTTTATCTCTTTACTCTGATCAACTCCAAATATCCTTGCCCCGGAACTTTTATCACCGACTGAAACAATTCCTGCAGAAAATATTCTTGGAGAATAAGATTTTACACCTTTAATCTCAGCTAATTTCTGGAGTACTTCTTCATAATTGTTAATTGTTTTGTAAAGCGAGGGCTTATCCAGATATGTGTTCTCATGAATCTGAATATGCCCGAGATTGTTACTCGTAAACATACTTATTATAGTGTTATATGAACCATCAGAAAATCCTATGAAAAAAGCAGATAAGAAGAACCCTCCAAACATACTCAGTGCAGTTAATATACTTCTTCTCTTCTGCCTGAATATATTTCTGAATGCTATCTTTAAAATGATCATTTTAAATCCCTTTTCTCAGATTTCTTAAAGTAAATATTTTTTTATCAATTTTTATATCAAACTTTGCTTCCAGATATCTGATAATCGTCTTTTTCCCTTTCTTTCTCGTTGGGATCAATTCCATCACTGAAGGAATCTCTCTTTTTCCGAATTTTTTGATATCCTTGAAATTCATCTCTCTCATTAGATTCCCTTTTTCATCATAGAATTTCTGCCAGACCGGGAAATCTCCTTTTTTCGTTACAGCAATAATAATATGGCCCCATATGATCGGAAGACCCTCTTTAGGAATACATTTTACATATGTGTTTAATGGATCTTCCCCATCCGGTTTAATTATTTCAAAATGATAATCCTCAAGATATGTATACTCTTTTACAAGATCATCATTTGTAAAATCTGAGCCCATCCATGACCCCATCATCATTGAGGGAGGTATCTTCATTACTTTATTGGTTTTTGGAAGATAGTTCCACATCTCTTTATCAATCTTTAATGTTGCCATTCCTCTCTCTTTTTTAGGTTCAAGTATCCTCATGAATGTTCTCTTTTTCCCTATACTCCAGGTTTTGATCTTCAGTTTTCTTTCCCAGTGAGGAGTTACTATCTCCATCTCAAACAAACCATAGCTTGAACCACTCCTGTAAAGCTCATCCACCTTTTTAACTATCGCCCTTGCCTTTGGATCATCATTTGCTATCAGAAAAAAAGAGCTATAGATGAAAAAAGTTAAGCTTAGAAATACTATTTTCCAAGTTTTCATTTGGAATCCTCCTTGTCCAATAAACTGACCCCGACGCCTTTCAAGATCAGATTAATCAGGTTTTTTTCAATTTTTTGCAGATCGATATCTTTCTTATCCAGTATCCACTGAACCATTACTCCATCCATTGTCCCAATAATAATACTTGATGTTTCAAATGGATCTATATCTTTTCGAATACTTCCATCAATAATCCCTTCTCTAAGAACATCTTCGAAAAGTTTTCGATAGGACTTATAGAATTTGTTCATTTCATTAAGCATTAACCCCTTTTCATGCCCTTTTATTCCTTCAGCCCAAAAATCAAACATCAGATCAAGATAATCGTTGTTCTCGTTTTTAATAATACCCATAATGGAACCAGTCAGATTTTTCAATTTTGAAGCTCCGTTTTCATCAGAAAGGAGTATTGTTTCCATATCAACTTCAAAAAGCTTCTGAAAATAAAAAAAAGATCTGTGGATTATCTCATTCTTATCCTTAAAATATTCATATATTGTACCCTTTCCGATACCTGCCATGTCAGCTATCTCTTTTATGGTTGCATTAGAAAGGCCTTTTTGAGCGAATACTTTTAATGCGGCCAGGATGATGTCTTCCTTTTTTTTTACTTTGTCTATTATTAGTGCGCTCATTTTACTTGACCGACCGTTCGGTCAATATAAATATAGTGTTTTTTTTTGACTGTGTCAATTAAAAAATTTATTTTTTATTACGATATCTTCTCATGTAATCTTCTGCACATTTTTCCGTACTAATTCCTAGAAATTTTGCATAAGCCTTGATCGCCCATCTCAGATAACCTGGATCTTCTAATTTTTCAAACTTTTCGTTCTCAATGTATGTAATTATTTTATGAGATATATTCAACTGGCTACCAAGCTCCCGAGGTTTGATCCCCCTGCTCTCCCTCTGCTTTTTTAAATATTTTCCTGTAATCTCAACAACTGATTCTTCATTAATATTATCATGAATTTCTATCTTTTCTATCTCAGATTCTAAATGATCTCCATCATCAGAATAGACCTCACCGGGGAACTCAACTACAGGATCAGCACTTTTACTGATCTCGAATTTAATTTCATCTTTTTCGTTATCAACATCAGGAGATTCCTCAAGAGGAAATTCCAATATAGAATCTATTTCATCGCCTGCTCCATTATCTGACGTTTCTGTTTTAGCATCAACATTCGATGAACCTTCAACCGGTATATCATGAATAGGATCAACAGTATCAATAAACTCAATAACAGGTTCATTTTCATCAGGTATTTCTTCAGTATCTTCGGCCTCATTATTTTCTGTCTCATTCACAGATTCATCCTCCAGAACTATTTCCTGCTGCTCTATTTTGGAAGAAAACTCAAACCTGTTAACCCCATCATCTCCGACAAGAGCTTTATATGCTTTGTCTATATCAGATAAAATTCTATTTCTTTCAGTTATGCTCAGATCATCTTTTAGAGCTGTTATTTCAGGAGAATCTTCAGAAGAATACAATCTGACAAAATAACTATATGCATTTTCAATGTCATCTCTTGAAGCATTCTCTCCAAGTTCCAGAACTTTCAGGTATTCTTTCTTTACTTTTTTTCTCATTTTAGCTCATTAAAATTTACATCAGAACCAGAACTTATATTCTTTGTTATAAAGTTTACTGATTCACTTATTTTTTTATCTATCATTACAGTTTCGATATCTGAATCACCGCTAACAAGCTTAAGAATACTCTCATTGTATTCAAAATACCCGGAAAATAAAGCATCTATATTAAAATGGCGCTTCAGTACGCTTTTTAGTGATATCCCGTATTGAGCATATTTTTTCTCTCTTATCTGATTAAGAACCAGATTAACCGTCAGGGATTCCAGGCCTTGTGATACGATCTTTTCCTGCTCTTTTCCTAATCCCTTCAGTTTTTCCAGAAATTCAGTAAATTTTATTGATTCTGCTCCCTTTGGGATATCTAACAAAATAGATTTATCTATCTCCTTGAATCCTTCATAATCCAACATATCTTTAATCTTTCTAACAATGATCTTCTTTACAAAAATATAGAGATTTTCAATTGAAGTTATCTCAGGAGTAGTTACAAGTACCATTTTGTCCGCAAGTAGAAATGAATCGATAGTATTTAATGCTGTTCCTGCTCCCAGATCAATGATTATCAGATCAGCATCAAGTTCTTTTATATGCCGATAAAACTTTAATCTCTGGATATATTTAACACTCAGGGGATTATAGGACATCATATCTCCTGAAATCAGTGCAAGATCAGGAATTACGGTTTCTATTAAGGTTTCACTAAGGGGTATCTTTTTTTCAAAAAATTCATTTAATGAACTCTTCCCGGAGGATACTCCCAACAGACTATGAAGATTTGCTCCTCCGAGGTCACCATCAATAATTATAACCTTCTTTCCATTTTTAGCTGCTGTAGCAGCAAACAAAGCAGATATAACAGATTTACCTGTTCCGCCTTTACCTCCGCCAATAGCCCAAATTTCCTTTTTCATTTAGTAAAATTCTCCAAGTCTAATTAAATATATTAAAAAATGAAGTATAATACAAGATTATCCCTGAATTTTTGAAATTACTCTCTCCGGGTATTGACTGCAATTACTTCCTGATATAAAAATATATATTGAAGAACAGGATATAGAATGAATAAAAAAACTGACAGAAAAAAGATCGAAAAAGGGATCGAATTAATACTTGAGGGGATCGGGGAGGATAAAGATGATGAAAGACTTAAATTAACTCCAAAAAGAACTGCAGATATGTTTCTTGAGATCCTTGAAGGTACTCACAGGGATCCCTCTGAGTTTCTTAATGTACTTTCTGAAGAGAGTCATGAAGAGATGGTAATTCTAAGGGACATTCCTCTTTATTCAATGTGCGAACATCATCTTCTCCCATTTTCCGGAAAAGCAAGTATTGCCTATATTCCAAGAGGAGGCAGGATAATCGGATTGAACACACTTGCAAAACTGGTAGATTGCCTGTCAAAAAGATTGCAGATACAAGAACGCCTCACTAAAGAAATTGCAGACAACCTTGTTAATTCTCTCTCCCCGCAGGGAGTTATGGTAGTAATAAGAGCGGAACATCTTTGTATGACAATGAGAGGAGCAAAAAAACCAGGATCAATTACTATAACATCTGCTGTCAGGGGAATTTTCCGTAAAAAAGTTGCAACAAGAGAAGAAGCAATGTCTCTTATACTTGCAGATTAGTAACTTTATCCTCAAATATCCTCAGAGCTTCGACACGGACTGTTCTGCCTGTTGCGATATCAACATCCATAATTGTCATATCAGAAATAACATTCTTCTTGGCTACTTCCCATCTCTGGTTAATACCTGTCCTGAATTTATCAATTACCGGTTTTCGTTTCATCCCGATCACTGAGTCTAGAGAACCTGTCATACCAACATCTGACTGATAAGCGGTCCCGTTTGCCAGGATCCTCAGATCTGCTGTCGGAACATGGGTGTGAGTGCCCAATACTGCACTCACTTTACCATCAAGAAAAAAGCCAATTGCCTGTTTTTCAGCCGTTGCTTCTGCATGAAAATCAAGTATTACTATTTTTGTTTTAACAGAATTAAGCCATTTTTCAACAACATTAAAAGGATTGTCAACCACAGGCTCCATAAAAACCCTGCCCTGTAGATTTGCTATGGTTACAATCAAATCATCGTTGATCTTGAATTCGCATGATCCTCTTCCAGGTGCAGATTCAGGATAATTCATAGGTCTGATAATACTTTGGTTGTTTACAAGGACATCCACAGAATCCCTTTTATCCCACATATGATTACCACCTGTAATTATATCCACACCAGCTGCAAACAGATCACCACTGGTATTTTCAGTAATCCCTAATCCACCAGCTGAATTCTCACCATTTGCAATAATAAGGTCAGGTTTATATTTCAATTTAACCTGATAAAGATGTTTCCCCAGTATTCGCCTTCCAGGCTTCCCTACAACATCTCCTATGAAAATAATAGTTATAGTAGAGCTATTTTGCATATTCTGTAGCCCTGATCTCCCTGATGACCGTTACTTTGATCTGTCCCGGATACTCCATATCTTCCTGGATCTTTTTTGCTATATTTTTTGATATCATAAAAGTTTTATTATCATCAGTTTCATTTGAATCTATTATCACACGAACTTCCCTTCCTGCTCTAAGTGCATAAGCTTTTTCAACACCATCAAAACCTACAGATAATTCTTCAAGTTCCTGCAATCTCTTAATATATGATTCGAACATTTCACGTCTTGCTCCCGGCCTTGATGCAGAGATTGCATCAGCTGATTGGACCAGAACTCCTTCTATTGAAGTGAAATCTACATCCATATGGTGAGAAGCAATTGCTTCCTGAACAATTTTTGATTCCCCATATCTCTTTACGAGATCCACAGACAATTTTGTATGAGTCCCTTCTGTTTCACGATCAATTGATTTCCCGATGTCATGGAGCAATCCTGCTCTCTTAGCCACATTAGAATCAACTCCTAATTCAACAGCCATATATGCTGCTACCATGGCCACTTCTTTAGAATGTTGAAGAACATTTTGTCCATACGATGTTCTGTATTTTAATTTCCCCAGATAAAGAAATAATTCCGGATTAATATCAGGAATTTCCATTTCCAAAACTGCATTTTCTCCAACTTCTTTCAAATAGGAATTAAAATTTGTTTTTTCCTTTTCAACTACTTCTTCAATTCTTGCAGGGTGAATTCTCCCGTCAGCTATTAACGATTCCAAAACCCTCTTTGCTATCTCCCTCCTGATCGGATCAAAAGATGAAACGATAATTGCTTCGGGAGTGTCATCAACAATGAAATCAACCTCTGTTGCCGTCTCCAGAGCTCTGATATTACGACCTTCTCTTCCGATGATCCGTCCCTTCATTTCATCATTGGGAAGATCGATAACTGTAACAGCAGAAGACATAACATGTTCTGTACCTATTCTCTGAATTGCTGTTGAGATAATTTCCTTACCCATCATCGAACTTTTTTCTTTATATTCCTCTTCAATTAACCTTAGAACTTTAGCTCCATCCAATTTGGCTTCACTCTCCATTTCTTTAATAATGGAATCTTTGGCCTCCTGTTTTGTCATTCCGGAAATCTTCTCAAGTTTTGCTTGCGCTTCTAAGATATGATCATTAAGGCTGGCCCGTAATGCTTTAAGCTCCTCTTCTTTTAAAGAAATATCATTTTCTTTCTTCTTGTTCTCTTTTTCTCTATTATCGAGGCTCAAATATCTGTTATCAAGGTTTTCCTCTTTCTGGATAAGCCTCCGCTCCTGTTCATTAAGTTTATTTGTCTTATGACTCTGCTTAGTATTGTACTCATTCTTCCATGATATGAATTCTTCCTTAAGATTCAGATTTGTTTTATGTCTCAGTGTTTCCAATTCCTGCTCATTCTTTCTTTTAAGGTCTGATTCAAGATCATTCAGCCGTTTGAAATCCGTAGAAAGGATTACTTTTCTTAAAAGAAAAAATAAAACAAATGATGCTATGGCTCCGATTAATATTGAAATTATATTTATACTACCCATTTGATCTCTCCATTTTACTTTTTTTTGCAAAACTTATCTGACCGACATCCCCTTTATCTACCGTTGTAACAATTGAATCAATATTATCCAGAATAGATTTGAGTTTATCATTCTCTTTTTTCAAGTGAAAAAATTCCTCTGTAATATTGATCGAAGTTAAAAGGCCTAAGCGGAAAGGGTCATACTCATCTGTATTGTTTCTGATCTTTGTATAATTCTCTTCGACATAATTTACTATCTCAAGAAAATCATCTGTATTGATCTTCCCGGAGATCATAAAAGAAAAACTTTTACCTAAAATTGATACATCGATCTCTTTAGCTTTCATTTTCAATTGATTCTATAAGTTTGATCAATGATTTTACTTTCTTCCTGATCTGATCCTTTTCAGAGTTATTTACAGAACTCTCACTTCTAAGATCACTCAATCTTTCCTTCAATGTATTATTTTCTTTTCTGATTGTTTCAAGATTGTTAACCAGGCTTTTTACTTTATCTTCTAGCTTGTCGAGGTCTTCAATATTCATATATCCTCCCTAACGCCGGATTATCCCCAGATCTTCTACCAATTTATTTACCAACTGATCATGAAGCTCATTTACTTCATCATTAGTTAGAGTTCGATCGGCATTTCTATATCTGAAATTCATAAATATGCTTATCTTTTCAGGCGGTACGCCTTTCCCTTCATAAATTCCGGCCAATGAAAAATCTTCTAGATCTTCAGGTTTATACTTCTCAATTGTCTCACTTATGTTTTTAAACTTATGTTCTCTGTCTATTAAAAAAGACAAGTCTCTCGTTGCAGTGGGGAATTTGTTCCACATTTTAAAGTTCTTTTCTTCTTTCTTCTCAGTAAGTAAATCCATATCCAATTGGCAGACGAACACAGGTTCATTATTCTTGTAATGGTTCAGGACAGAACTTTTAATTTCGCCGATAAAACCTGCATCAGTTCCATCAATGGAAATTCTATAGGAACTTTCTTCCTTAAGAAATTGAGTGAACTCTTCTTCAAATGATAATTCTATTTTGATACCGGCTTTCTTCAGGAATCCGAAAATCTGAGACTTGAAAAGAAAAAAATCATAAACCCTGCCTTTACTCTCATACCAGTCTGGTAATGTTTCAAATCCGGATGAAGAGAGGCATACAAGATCTTTTTCTATTAATTTTGTTCCTTCTCTGAAAAAAGCTGTACCGGATTCAAACAAAGAAATTCTTAGAAAATTATTATTAATATTAATTGCAGTGTTTTTTAAAATCCCTGACAGCAATGAATTTCTCATCACCGAGTAATCTGAACCTATCGGATTCCTCAACTCTACATTCCTACTCTCAGCTCCGAAAAGAGAATTATCCTTCAAAGAATGGAAACTATAATTAATAACTTCATTATAGCCAATTGCAGTAAAATGACTTCTGATCTTATCCAAAAAACCCCTTTTTTCATATTTTTCAACCGAATCGACGGCGGTTGCAGGCAGTTTTGTATCAAGTTTCTCATAACCATATATTCTGATTATTTCCTCTACAAGATCCTCATGTTTATTAATGTCAACCCGGAAAGACGGGACTTCCACTTTCCATGTATCTTTTTCATCCTTTAATATAAATCCCAGGCTCTCCAGAATTTCATTTGAAGTTTTTTCACTGATTTTTATTCCGGTAAACTTTTCCGGAAAATCTTTGGCCAGCTCTACAATCTGTTTTTCGAATTTCACAGGATATTCATCATAATATTTTATTATTTCAGGTAAATATCCTAACTCCTCTTCGATCCTGTCAATTGTTAGATCGATGATCCTTGAAGTATTTTCAATATCCGCACCTCTTTCAAATAAATAAGAAGAATCAGTTTTCATCCCCATTTTTTTTGAAGTTATTCTCACTCGGGAAGGATCGAACCAGGCACTCTCTATAAAGATGTTAGTAGTTTTCTCGCTGACACCTGAATTCTCTTCACCCATTACTCCTGCAACCGCTATTGCTTTTTTATCATCTGCAATTACAAGATCTGCAACATTCAGGTTTTTTACCATTCCATCCAGCAATGTGACCTTTTCATCCTGCACTGCGTTACGAATTGTAATCTTATCTCCATTGATCTTATCGAGATCAAAAATATGAATAGGATGTCCATAGGTCATCAGGACAAGATTTGATATATCAACAATGTTGTTAACAGACCGCATGCCAAAACTTTCAATCAGGGATATAAGTCCCGGGGAGGATTTTCCAACTTTAACATTGTTCAGTATTACTCCTGAATATCTTGAGCAACCTGATCTGTCTCTTATTTCAACATTAAAGCCATTTTTGTCTAAACTTTCCCTTCGATTTGTCACAATCGTTTTAAGAGATAATAAAGGATTTTTTGAATGGATCTCCCTTGCAATACCATAATGAGATAACCAATCCGGCCGATTTGGGGTGATTTCAACTTCAAAAACATCTATTCCGTTCATTTCGATCATTTCATCAACTTCTATACCAATAGAAGCAAGAAGTTCTTTCAGATCCTGCTTATTGTATTTATGATCAATAAATTCCTTTAAATAGTCTAAATTAATTCTCATTTTTTATCCAAATTGATTATTAAAGCGCAGATCATTTTCAAACAGAAATCTCAGGTCCGTAACTCCGTATTTGAGCATTGCAATTCTTTCAATTCCCAACCCGAAAGCAAATCCGGAATATACATCCGGATCTATGCCGCAATTTGTTAACACTTCTCTGTGAACCATACCACTCCCAAGTATTTCCAGCCAGCCGCTCCCTTTACAAATCCTGCACTTGCTGTCTTTCCCTCCGCAAAGGAAACAACTAATATCTACTTCAGCAGAAGGTTCGGTAAAAGGAAAATAGCCGGGCCTGAATCTGAGGTTAGTATCCTCACCGAATAATGCTCTGAGAAACATCTCAAGTGTTCCCTTGAGATGTGAAAAATTTATTCCTTTGTCAACCAGAAGGCCTTCGATCTGGTGAAAAACGGGAACATGAGTTGCGTCAGGTTCATCTTTGCGAAACACTTTGCCGGGAGAAATTATTTTTATCGGCGGCTTGTTGTTCTTCATATATCTTACCTGGACAGGAGATGTATGAGTTCTCAATAACATGTCAGGAAAATCTTTTATAAAAAAAGTATCCTGTTCATCTCTGGCGGGATGGTCCTCCTTGAAATTAAGGAGAGTAAAATTGTTTTCATCAAATTCGATCTCAGGTCCTTCAGCAATCTTGTACCCCATATTTAGAAAAACATTCTCGATCGACCTTCTTATAACAGTTATCAGATGGGTGCTTCCAACAATAGTATCAAACTCAGGAAGAGTTCCGTCAATTTTTTTTTCAGACTTCTTTCCTAATTGACTTTCTGCTTCATTCAGTTTTTCTTCAGTGAATTTCTTAGCTGAATTCAGGATATTTCCGAAAACAGGTTTGTCAGTTGGAGGTAATTCCTTCAGTTTAGTCATCAGGGACGTAAGGATACCTTTTTTTCTACTTAGATACCTGTCCCTGAGTTGCTGAAATTCTTCGAGAGATTGAATATTATCTATTTCATCTATTAACTTTTTTTTTATGTTTTCAATCTCTTTCCTGAGATCATCGATCATAAGGAAGCTTTTGCTTTTTCAACAATAAGCTTGAAAGTTTCCGGGTCATTAACTGCTAGATTTGATAATACTTTTCTGTTAAGTAAAATATCAGCTTTCTTAAGCCCGTTAATGAATTTAGAATAGTTCAGATCATATTCTCTTACAGCAGCATTAATCCTTATATTCCAGAGTTTTCTAAAATCCCTTTTCTTATTTCTTCTATCTCTGTATGCATAGGTTAATGATTTTTCTACAGCTTCTTTTGCAGTTCTGTAATTGGATTTTTTTGTTCCGAAAAATCCCTTCGCAAGCTTTAATATCTTCTTCCTTCTTAATAATTTTTTATTTCCTCTAGTAACTCTTGGCATTATTCCCCCTATGAATAAGGCAACAAAGATTTTAATCTTTTGAACTCTTCACTCACTACCACTGTAGATTGTTTCAGATTCCTTTTCCTCTTTCTGCTTTTTTTTGTAAGTATATGAGAAGCATTTGCTTTCATTCTCAAAATTTTTCCGCTTCCGGTTACTTTCAATCTTTTTTTTGCCCCTCTATGCGTCTTTAGTTTTGGCATCTTTTCCTCCTTTTTTCTGTCCGATAAGAATATGGAAGCTCCACCGTTCTCTTTTAGGCGGTGATTCAATATCAGAAATATCTTTCAGGATCTCAACGATCCTGTCTGTCATAGTATTAAGCATTTCTGGTTTTCTCTTTTGTCTTCCTTTAAGCCATATAGTTATCTTTACTTTATTTCCCTCTTCAAGAAATTGTTTTATTTTTTTTAATTTTACTTCAATATCATGATCTCCGATGACAGGGGTAAATTTAATCTCTTTTATATGGACCTTCCTCTGAAGCTTTTGTGCTTCATGTGCTTTTTTCTGAAGTGAGTACACATATTTTCCATAATCCAAAAGCCTGCATACCGGTGGATCAGCACTAGGAGATATTGCTACCAGATCCAGTTCCTTATCCTTGGCCATTTCAAGAGCTTTGGTAATCGGGACGATCCCCACCTGATTCTTTTCCTCGTCTATCAGCCTTACTTGTGAAGCCCTTATCTCTTCATTAATCTGGTGAAGCCTTTTCTTTTTCACATGCTTATTGTATTTCATGTTTGGAACATTTCTCCTCTCTAATCCTATCGATTTCTTTTATAAATTTTGAAATACTGATCTTTCCCTGGTCACCTTTTTTGTGAATACGGAAAGATATATTCCCTTCTTTTTCCTCTTCTTCCCCAATAATAAGAATATAGGGTATCTTCATGTTCTCTGCATCTCTGATCTTCCTTCCTATCCCTTCATTTCTGTCATCAACCTCAACCCTGAACCCTTTCTCTGATATTTTATTCTTTATTTCACTGGAATATTTGTGATTTTTATCTGATACAGGGAGAATTATTACCTGTACTGGTGCAAGCCATAATGGGAATGCGCCACCATAATGCTCAATCAAAACTCCGAAAAAACGCTCAAGTGATCCAAGGAGAGCTCTATGGATCATTATGGGCTTTTTAATTTTGCCGTCGTTGTCTGAATATTTAAGATTGAATCTTTCTGGAAGATTGAAATCTACCTGTATTGTTGTACATTGCCAGGAGCGTCTGAGCTGATCCTTTACTTTAATGTCTATCTTCGGCCCGTAAAATACTCCCTCTCCCGGATCTGTTTCATATTTAACATTAAGCCTGTCAAGAGCTCCCTTGAGCGCCTCTGTTGCTTTTTCCCATTCAGACTCTTCCCCGACATATTTCTCAGGCCTTGTTGAAAGGAATATTTCTAACTCCTCAAAACCAAATTTATTTAACATTTTCAGGCTGAAATCAATTAATTTCTCTACTTCATCGTCAAGTTGACCAGGTGTACAGAAAAGATGTGCATCATCCTGAGTAAAACCACGAACTCTCAGAAGTCCATGTAGAACTCCACTCCTTTCATACCTGTAAACTGTTCCAAGCTCAGCCCATCTGAATGGCATCTCTCTATAACTTCTATTTCGTGACCTGAAAACCTCTATATGGAAAGGGCAGTTCATAGGCTTTAACCTGTATTTAGTATTATCAAATTCAATTGGTGTGAACATGTTCTCCGTATAGAACGAATTGTGTCCACTTGTATCCCACAATTCATACCTTGCGATATGAGGAGAGTTCACTAATTGATATCCATTTTTAAGATGTTCATCATACCAGAACCTTTCGATCTCATGCCGTATCATACTCCCTTTCGGGTGCCATAGCACAAGTCCTGCACCTATTTCATCACTTATAGAAAAGAGGTCCAACTCCTTTCCCAATTTCCTGTGATCACGCTTTTTTGCTTCCTTAAGCATTTCGATATGTTCTTTAAGAAGTTCTTCCGTTGGGAAAACTACTCCGTAAACCCTCTGCATTGAACTATTTTTTTCATCACCTTTCCAATAAGATGAAGCAATGGATGTCAATTTGAAATGCTTCAGCAATCCGATAGATGGTAAATGAGGGCCCTTGCATAGATCTGTAAACTCTCCCTGAGTATAAATTGAAACATCATCAGTTTCAACCTTCTCTTCAATAAGTTCAACTTTCAGATGTTGTCCAAGTTCTTTGAACATTTTTATTGATTCCGCCTTCTTAATGATCCGGTTCTCTATCTTCATGTTCTGCTTGATCAGGAATCTCATTTTTTTTGTTATCTTGTCAAGATCTTCAGGGGTAAAGGGTTCTTTTGTTATGAAGTCATAATAAAATCCATTCTCAAGTGCGGGCCCGATCCCATATTGAGTTCCAGGATAAAGTTCAGTTACAGCCTGAGCAAGCAAATGAGCACAACTGTGTTTATATATTTCAATAGCCTCAGGAGCATCTTTATCTATCTCTTCAATCTCCGATGATTTTTTTACCGGATACGAAAGATCTTTAAGTTCTCCGTCAACTTTCAACAAAATAGTTTCTCTTTTTTTTTCCATTCAAATAAAATAGGCGCGGGCGGACTCGAACCGCCGACTTCTACCATGTCAAGATAGCACTCTAACCAGCTGAGCTACGCGCCTCTGCGGTGATCAAATGATCACTCTACTAATTCCTTTAGTTTTTTTCCCGGAAGAAATTTGACACTCTTTCTCTTTGGAATAACAATTTCTTCTCCGGTCCGGGGGTTTCGTCCTTTTTTTCTTTTCTTGGTGATAGACCTGAATGTCCCGAAGCCTACAAGGGTTATTTTCCCATCCTTTCGCTTCAGTTCATCTGCAATTGTATCGATCATCAGGTCCACAAATTTTAAAGCTTTGGTTTTTGTCATGTCAGAACTTTTTAACAATTCCGCAACCAAGTCATTTTTGTTCATATAAAATCCTCCCGGATAGGATTATATTTACATTAAAACAGGCGAAAAGTCAATACTATCACCATATTGTGGACATGCAGTAATTGCTAAATTGTAAGAAGGCTCCCTTTTTCCATAATGTCTTTTTGAACTTTTGAAAAAAGATCTATCTTGAATATCTTTCCGGATGAAATGTTCTTTAGTTCTCCTGCCAGGAAATCTATCTCTATCTCATCACGATTTTTCATTCCGGCCTCTTTTACCAAATTGTTAATCTGATTGAAAGTGAGTATCGGAAACCCTGAGTTTATCGCATTTCTCTTATAAATGGCACCATAGGAATCTGCAACAATTGCCTTAATCCCCAATGCTTCAAAACAGTCGACGGCCTGTTGACGGGACGATCCCGATCCGAAGTTAGAACCAGCAAAAACAATGTCTCCCGGATTACACTTTTCAGGAAAATCTTTCCAACCTTCAAGATTGCCGAATGTATGCTCTCCCATCTCACTTATCTCAGTGATATGAAGAAATGCATTATGGAATATCTGGTCTGTATCTATATCGTTAATAAGATCACCATTGTTGTCAGTGATAAGCCAAACTTTGCCCTTTACTTTGAATTCATCCATCTTATAACTCCCTGTCAGAAATAAAACCATTTAGAACTGAGTATGCTACAACTTCCGGAGATGTCAGGTAATTAAAACCATCACCCTGCTTCCCGGGGAAATTTCTGTTCCCCGTAGAGACCATTACTTCACCTTTTCCCGTCATCCCGATATGACCCTGTGCACAACCTCCGCACCCTGGATTTGAAATTATTGCACCGGCATCAAGAAGGTCTTTAAGGATCCCTTTCTCAAAAGCTTGTTTATAAACTTCAACTGTCGCCGGAACGATCGCAAGCTGAACTCCTTCCTTGATCTTTTTCCCTTTAAGTATTGCCCACACCTTCAGGAGATCTTCAATTCTGCCATTGGTGCAGGACCCGACAAATCCAAAATCGACATACACCTTGTCAAGATCAGATATTTTCACACCATTGTGAGGATATGGAGGTGCGGAAACCATACTTTCAATATCAGAAATATCCAGATCTATTATCTCAAAATAAGAAGCATCCTCATCGGCTTTAATTTCAGGAGCTACTTTATCAAGTCCTGCCATTTCTTTTATCTCATTGGACGTATTTTCATTGAAAGGAATAAACCCTACTATTCCTCCCATTTCAGTTATCATACTGAGGAAAGTTATCCTTTCAGGCAGGTTCAGTTTTTTAATCAGTTCACCATAGAACTCAACTGATTTGCCAAGTAATTTATCTGTTTTTAAGATACTGAGAACTTTAATAACGAGATCTTTTGCACTATAATCATAAGAAGGATCTCCCTTGATATTTACTTTAACAGTTGCAGGTACTTCGAACCAGGTCCTCCCATAGCGAAAACCAAATGTTATATCAACATCTCCCATTCCCTGGCCGAATGAATTTACGGCACCCAGGATATTCATATGGCTGTCAGTTCCCACAACAATGGACCCTGACTGCACAAGTCCATTCTCGATCAAAGTATGGGTCCCTATCCCCTTATCAATGTCAAAAACCTTAATACCTTTCTCTTTTGCAAAGTTACGGCATATCATCTGATTGTTTGCATATTGAATTGTTTTTGGTGGTACTGTAAGATCGAATGTAAAAAAAACTTTAGAAGGGTCAAAAACACTCTGTCCTTCATAATTATTATTGAAGTTTTTTACAACATTCGGGCCACCGAAATCTCTTGCAGTAACAACATCGAGATCTATCCAGACAATTTTCCCGGGAGAAATATCCTCTTCGGAATGGTTTGTAAAGATTTTTTCTATAACAGTTTTTCCCGACATGATTTTTTCCCCTAGCTTAGTTTAGCTTTGACGTCCTTCATTACAAGTTTTGAGACTGCTTTAAGGGTTTCAATAATACCTATCCCTTTCATGGCAACTGCTTCTACAACCGGCTCCCCTTTTCTTCTGAGAGTTTCAATCAGCTCATTTGCGGGTGTGATATTAGGGAGATCACGCTTGTTAAGCTGAAGAATATATGGGAGTTCTTCGAATTGAAGATTATACTCTCTCAGATTTTCCATCATATCATTCAAGCTTTCGATATTTGCTTCAAATCTCTCCCGCTGGGAATCTGCAACAAAAACAACTCCATCCACACCTTTAAGGATCAACTTCCTTGAGCTGCTATAATATATCTGACCGGGGACTGTATACAGATGAAATTTAACTTTATATCCACTTATCGTTCCCAGATCAAGCGGGAAAAAATCAAAAAACAATGTTCTTTCTGTTTCTGTAGCCAGACTTACAAGTTTCCCTTTGTTATCCTGCTTTATTTTATTGTATATTTGTTTTATATTTGTTGTTTTCCCACTTAAACCGGGGCCATAATAAACTATCTTGAAGTTTATTTCTTTAGTGGAATAGTTGAGGAAAGACAATGTCAGTCTCCAAATATCTGGTCGATATCTTCATCCGACACACCTTCAAAAGGTGAATGGTTTTCACTGAACGAATCATCTTTAAGTTTTTTGTTGATAGTAACAAAAACTTCTTTCAATCTTTCATTGGCATGTTTCCCTTTAAGTCTTACAATACCCAGATTGGAGGTTTTTTCAAAAATAACAATTAACACCATTCGATCATTTATTAATGAAATGTAGAGATTTTTTTCCATAGATTCAGTTAGAACAGTCTCAAATTTTGCAATCTCAAGCATTTGTGCAATACTGTTAATTGCAGCAATACTCCCTGCAATTAGAGAAGATATAGAGTTCAAATATGAATCATCCATCCCATCAGTTGCAGCTATGCAATGTCCTTCAGAATCAGTCACAAAAACGATATCAGCACTTACGGAACCTTTCAATTCCTCCAGCACTTTCTTGATCTGAAAATATTCTTCATTGTAAATAACAAAGTTCTCTTTCATTTTCCTAATCTTATCCCTATTTTAAATTTAAATCAACACATAAAATCAGTCTTTTCAATGATCTGCTATTTTTATTACGCTTTATTTGAATTCTATCCTGCCTTCGAATGATTTTGCAATAGTAACAGAATCAACATAATCAAGATCTGCTCCGATCGGTAAACCCATTGCGATCCTCGTGATTTTAATATCTTTTCTCTTCATGAGATCAAATAGAAAAATCGCAGTTGCATTCCCTTCTATTGTAGGGCTTGTTGCAATTATGACCTCTTCTGTTTCGCCTGAGTTGAGCCGCCTTTCCAAACTACTGATCTTAAGTTCATCAGGGCCTACTCCCCTGATCGGAGAGAGGTTTCCTGCCAGCACATGGTACATCCCTTTGTAAAGGCCGGTCCTTTCTATAGAGAGGATATTAAATGGCTCCTCAACTACACATATTTTTGTGATATCACGCCCCTTTCCTTCACATATCTCACAGATCTCAAATTCAGTTATATTGTTACAGATTTTACAGAACCGTGTCTTCTCCATCGCATTGTTTATTGATTCAGATAGGGCCATCACTTTTTCTTTATCAGTTTTAAGCAGGTAAAATGCAATCCTTTGAGCAGATTTTGTTCCTATACCGGGGATTTTCCTCAATTCATTAACAAGATTTGCAACAGGTTTAGTAAAATCGTACATCATACACTCAGCATTGAATTATCAAAATCCGGGAAAAGGCATCCCTCCTGGAAGTCCTCCAGGCATGGATGAACCAAGATTATCCTTTAGGTCTTCATCAACTTTGCTGATCGCATCATTAAAAGCTGCCGTTATAAGGTCCTGAAGCATTTCTACATCGTCAGGATCTACAACTTCTTTGGAAACTTCAATAGACAGAATATTTTTATGGCCGTTAAGTATAACCTTGACCATCCCCCCTCCGGCGTTTCCTTCTGCTTCGATAGAACTCATTTTATCTTCCATCTGTTTAGACATATCCTGAGCCATCTTCATTAATTGGTTCATATTTGGAATTTTTGCCATTATTTATCTCCTTCTATATTTTCAATTGATATAATTCTTCCCTGAATTTTACTGGCAAGGTTCTTTATCTGTTTATCCTTTTTGATCTTATCAATATTCTCATTATCATTTGGTGCTTTCTCTGTTACCGACACCGGATTATCCCTTTTCTGCTGTTCAGATTTATCAACAGACGGAACCTCGCTTGAAGCTGCTTTGTCCCTTTTAACTGAATGCGCTGCCATTTCACTTTCAGATTTCATATCTCCATCAGTTTCTAAAGGAATATTTTTCTCTGATTTGATTTTCTTCCCTGTTCCAACATTCTCGATCAATTGTTCGATCGACATAAGTGACGGGAAGTAGGATAATTTTATAAACAGGTATTCAAGGATAACTTTCGGATTTTCAGTGTTCTTTATTGTGATCTCAAGGTCCTTGACTGCATTAAAATATCTTAATAGTTCGATCTCTTTTAAATCCTTGATTATCATTTTTATTTTTGAAACATTTTCAGGATTAAGGTTGTGAAGTTTTTCGATCTCAATTTCTGATTTCAAAACTATCAGATTACGAAGGAATTTTATATATTCCGAATAGAAAAATCTGATATCAATTCCTCTTTCAGTTAAATTATCAATTATCACAATGATCTTCTTCCTGTCACGTGACAAATATGCAGATGTAATCTCAATGAAGATCTCTTCTTCAATTATTCCCAGTATATCAATTACATCTTTGTCCTCTATCTTTCCGCCAGATATGGCGATCGCCTGATCTAAGATCTTTTTTGAATCCCTCAAACTTCCATCTGATGATTTGGCAATCAGATAAAGTCCATATTTTGAAATTTCTATTTTTTCCTTTTCAACAATATTTTCCAGAACTGAAGTGATCACTTCAACCGGAATTCTTTTGAATTCAAAATGCTGGCATCTTGAGACGATAGTAGAAGGTATTTTGTGAAAATCAGTTGTGGCCATTATAAAGTATGTATGTTCAGGAGGTTCTTCTATAGTTTTCAGGAGAGCGTTCCATGCAGAGTTTGACAACATATGGACTTCATCAATAACGATCATTCTAAACCGGTTTTTAAAAGGTTTGTATTTTATCTTCTCCCTGAGACTTCTGACTTCTTCCACTCCATTATTGGAAGCTCCGTCTATTTCAATATAATCTGGGGATTTATCTTCATTTATCTCGTTACAGATCGAACAATTATTACATGGTTCAGGCGCAGGCCCTTTTTCACAATTCATTGCCTTTGAAAGTATTCTGGCTGCCGATGTTTTCCCTACACCCTTCATCCCGGAGAATATGAGGGCAGGGTACAGCTTGTCCATCCTGATAGCATTCTGGAGTGTTTTTGTTATATGGGGCTGCCCTATCAATGCCTCAAAGGTCTGTGGCCTATATTTACGCGCTAGTGCTAGATACATTTTTATTTTTTATAGACCCGGGAGATCCCGAACACATACAAAATCGTGCTTATTGCTGCTACCTTCCGGTCCTGACAAGGTTCACACGCAAGCATTGTCTGGTTCCCGGGCCGTTTTCTTACTTGGAATTGTAACAGATTTTTCATATTTAAGAAATAAAACAGGAACATTCTTAAATAATTTAAGAGATAGCAGAAAAAGATTAAAGTTTTCCACTATTCTTGAATTTATCCGAAAATAATTATAGAATGTGATCTTTCCAATTGGAGAGGTGTCCGAGTGGTTGAAGGAGCACGCTTGGAAAGCGTGTGAGCTGGAAACGGTTCCGTGGGTTCGAATCCCACCCTCTCCGATCTCTTGATTAATATCGGAATTTCGGCTATAATTAATTCAATGGCGGTGTAGCTCAGCCGGTAGAGCAGTTGGCTCATATCCGATATGCCGGGGGTTCAAATCCCTCCACCGCTATTTTTTTTATGAAATATTTATATCAACGATTTTATAACAACATAAAGCAAAATAACCTGATAATTGAGAATGATACTGTTATCTCTGCATTTTCCGGAGGGAAGGATTCAGTCACTCTTCTTTTACTGCTGAAACGTTTGCAGGAAGACATCAGGTTCACTCTGAAAGCAGCATATTTTAATCACAAACTCAGGGAAGACTCAAATGAAGAGGCGAAATGGGTGAAAATTTATCTGGAGAAAATGAAGATAGATCTGATAAAAGGAAGTTCCGATGTGATCAGTTTTAAATCACGAAACAAACTCAATCTTGAAAATGCCGCTTCAATTTCCAGATATGATTTTTTTAATAAGATCTCAAAAAAATTTCCAAATCCAAAAATAGCTACAGGCCATTCAAAGTCAGATCTCTCTGAAACTTTTTTCATTAAACTATTCAGAGGCAGCGGCTTGCAGGGCCTGAGTGGAATATTTGGTTTAAAAGGGCAAAAGATCATCAGGCCGATACTGATATTTACTAAATCTGAGATACTTGACTTCTTAGTCAGGTCAGATAAAGAATTTTTTTCAGATCCTTCCAACAATTCTGACACTTTTCTGCGTAACAATATCAGAAACAACCTTATTCCTGAGATTGAGAAAATCGAACCTGACATCGATAAGCATATTTTCCGCACAGTTTCTATCATACAGGAAGAATTCGAATATTTCAGAAACAAAGCACAAAAGTTCCTTAATGAAAATCTTATCTGTGATAAGATTCTGCCTGTTCAAAAATTTCTAACTGAACCTCTGGCACTCAGAAGGCACATAATCAGGGAATTTATAAGAAATACAAAAGGAGACCTCCTTAACATCGATTTTGATCATATTGAACAATTTGCAAACAATGAGAATATAAAAAAAGGAGTCTCAATTCCAGGAATTAATTTTTCTATTAAAAAAGGATTTATATATGATAAGCAGATCCAACTTCCGAATTACAAGTATTTGATACTTTCTCCAGTCACGACTGAATTAAGCGAGATCTCTTCAAATATCTTAATTACATCAGTTGCAGAATTCAGTAAACCTTATAATAATTTTGAGATAATCATTCCGGAAGAAGAGGTTGTATTCCCTCTTGAAATAAGGAATGCAGAAAAAACCGACAAATACATAAAGATCAATTCAGACGTTAAACAAAAAGTGTTTGAAATGATCAGATCCTCGGGAATTCCATCTGATATAAGGAATCTTCTTCCTGTTATTCTTAACGGGAACAATGATCTTATCTGGGTCTGTGGTTCTCCTGTTTCAGATAGATACAAAGTGAGAGATCAAAAAAGTAAATTCTTGAAGATCACGCTGGATTCACCGCTTTTCAAGCCTGATAAGCAATCTCTCCACCGGTAATTGTATAAACTATCGATCCTTTCCCTTTCCATCCATTAAAAGGGCAATTATTTGCCTTTGAAACAAATTTTTCATTATTTATTTTAAAAGTTTTCTCTGGATCAAAAACAGTCAGATCTCCATGTGCCCCGGGTTCAATAACCCCACGACGATCAAGCCCCATAATTCTGGCAGGATTTGTGGAAAAAAGTTCAACCATTTTTGAAACACTTAAGATACCGGTTCTAACCAGTTTGTCATAAACCACATTAAATGAAGTTTCCAGCCCGATAACTCCAAATGGAGCATATTCAAATTCACTATCTTTTTCATCAAAAGTGTGAGGAGCATGATCGGAGGCTATTGCATCTACAGTCCCGTCATTAAGGGCTTTTATTAAAGCCTGCCTGTCCTCTTCCGTTCTCAGGGGGGGCTTCATTTTATATACCGGATTATAAGATGTGATCAACTCTTCTGTTAAAAGGAGGTGGTGAGGAGTAACATCTGAAGTTACTCTGATCCCCTTCTTTTTTGCATTTCTTATGAGATCAATTGAGCCTGCAGTAGATATATGAGTAAGGTGGAGAAGTGAATTTATCCTCTCCTGAAGGATAATATCTCTTGCAACTATAACTTCTTCTGCAGCACTGAGCATTCCCCTGAGACCATATTTATAGGAAATAAACCCCTCATTCACCTGCCCATCTCCGGATATGGAATGATCTTCCGGATGCTCAATAATAGGAACATTCAACATTTTTGTATACTCAAGAGCTTTCCTTATAAGGTCTGCACTCATTACACATTTCCCGTCATCTGAGAATCCCTTCGCCCCACCCTCTTTCATGTCAGCCATTTCAGTTATATCTTTGCCATCCAACCCTACCGAGATAGCAGCTACAGGAAACACATTTACGACCCCAACCTCATGAGACCTGGCTATAATATATTCTGTTACAGATCTGTTGTCATTTACAGGAATTGTATTCGGCATACATGCAATTGAAGTAAAACCACCTTTTGCAGCAGCAAGCATTCCGGTTTCGATTGTTTCCTTATTTTCCTGACCCGGCTCTCTCAGATGAACATGCATATCTACAAAACCCGGACTTACTACATATTTACCGGCATCAATTATCTTCTTCACCCCTTTTTCCTCTATCTTTTTTGAGACTTTTTTTATCAATCCCTTTTCAACAAGGATATCAAGTTTAGAATCCTTTCCAGTCGAGGGATCGATCACCAATCCATTCTTAATTAATAGGCTCATTAAAATCTCCTTTAAGCAGATAGAGTACTGCCATTCTGACTGCTATTCCATTTGTGACCTGCTGCAGAATATATGATTTATCTGAATCAGCAAGAGTATTATCGATCTCTACATCTCTGTTAATCGGGCCCGGATGCATTAAAATTGCAGATTTTTTTGCACATTTGAACACTTTTCTATTTATTGCAAAATGTTTTCTATACTCTCTTATAGAAGGGAAATAGTTTCCCGCCCCCCTTTCACTCTGAACTCTCAGCATCATTACAACATCAGCATTTTTAACTCCATCTTCAATATTGTAATGCACTTTTGCTCCCATTTTTTCAAACTCACGCGGTACAAGTGAAGGAGGTCCTATAATTGACACTTCATTCCCCATCTTACTGTGAAGGATTATATTAGATCTTGCAACTCTTGAATGGAGGATATCTCCTACAATTGCTACCCTTAAACCTCTTATTGTTTTAAATACCTGCTTCATCGTCAGTGCATCAAGCAATGCCTGAGTAGGATGCTCATGAAATCCATCACCTGCATTTACAATTGAAGATTTTGCAAAAGTGGTCAGGTAGAGGGGAGATCCGGATGCAGAATGCCTTATTACAATTATGTTCGGATTCATCGCCTCCAGAGTAAGAACAGTATCTCGCAGAGATTCTCCCTTTTTAAGGCTCGAAACAGAAGAATTGAAATTAATAAGATCAGCACTCAAACGTTTTGCAGCAATTTCGAATGAACTTCGCGTCCTTGTAGAATTCTCAAAAAACAGATTCACTACCGTCTTCCCTTTCAGGGCCGGGACCTTTTTTACATCTCTTGTTGAGATCTCGACAAATGATTCGGCAGTCTCGAGTATAGTATCAATATCCTTATCACTCAGATGATCTATACCGAGAAGATGATTCTGGCTAAATATATAATCACCCATTTAAAACCTCGTCGGTTCCATAATAAGAACCTGATCGATATCATCTGTCTCCTTTAACATTACATTTACCCTTTCTCTTCTTGAGGTTGGTAAATATTTCCCTTTATAATCCGGAGAGATTGGCAGCTCTCTGTGACCCCTGTCAATAAAAACAGCTAATTGGACGCTAGCCGGACGTCCGAGCTCAAAAATTGAATCCATTGCAGCCCTTATTGTCCTTCCTGTGAAGAGAACGTCATCTATCAGAACAATATCTTTGTCTTCAACAGAGAAGTTGATTTCAGTTTTCCGAATAACCGGTTGCTGTTCGTGTTTGTGAAGATCATCTCTGAAAAGTGTTATATCAAGGATCCCTGTGGGCAGATCTATGTTCTCCATCTCTGCAATCAATTTCTTGATCCTTTCTGCAACAAAAACCCCTTTTTTTTGAATTCCTATTAATACAAGATTTTCAACCACCCTGTTGTTTTCGAGTATCTCCACGGCCATTCTCTGAAATGCTCTCATAATCTTCTTTTCATCCATAATTTTAGCTTTAATTTTTTCTTCCATTTTTGTCTCCTGATAAAATTGAAAAATATCACTTAGATCATATTTTGTCAATGAAAATTACTTTAAAAAATATGACTGTATTATCTTTCTCCTTTATGCTTTAAAATAATTTTTTTTTTATATAAAAGAAGGACTTCCCTGAAGAAATTCATATATTTTTCAGACCTGAAATCCGGATACGTCCATTCTAGCAGATTAAGATTCTTCCCCTTGATAACGTATTCCATGTGTGCATATATCCCATTATTCAAAGGAATCCTCTGATAATAATTTTTTGTTGTCGCAATAATCACATTTGCATCTGACAGATAACCCGGGTCAAGATTGATCATTCTTCTTCCGGAGATCGAAAACTCCTCTTCGATCTCATTTGTTCTCAACTTGATTCCGGGCAGCTCTTCAGGAGAGATCAGATTGCTGAACGAGAAGAATTGACGTTTTAGAGGTTTCCCCATTTCCATAAAATAATAGTCCGTAAAATCAAATTTAAATTGATCTGAGATTATGTCAGTTAAAGAAAACTCCTTTTTTAAAAGAGAAACAACTGGTTCAATATCGACTGTATTGTTAAAGATGAGGCCAGTAAATAAATTTACTTTATTAAAGATACTTTTTTGACCCATGCAGAATTATTCTCTATCAGGAAAAGATTCTTATTCACGAAAACGGCAACACTCTTCCGGTCTTGAGAGAAACCGTAAATACTCCCATCAAAAGAGGGATAAGAATAAATAAATTTGTTATCAGAACTCATCTGGAGAGATTCGCCACTATTTGTGGTCATTCTCATAGTGAAAATATCATTACAATTATCTACTGATTTAAGGTCTCTTCTGGTTGGAAGCTCTTCAATCCAGAAAGGTTTAATGCTTATTATCTTTAAAAGTGTCTCAGTCAGGAAATATCTTTTATTCCTCTCTGTCAGAACATAAAAATTCATATTCTTCGATCCGAAACAACTACTGTAATAATTTTCAACCAGAGTTCGATACAGTTTAGATTTATAATTGAACATAATCAGTTCTCTTCTTTTATCCTTTGTACTAAGGATCAATCTTGTTTTTTCTGAATCAAAATCAATTATATCCAATTCAGCAAATCTATCTGCATCAAGAAACATTGTACTGTCGATCTTAATGATTTTCCCGGTCTCATCATCGAAAATAATTGCCTGGAATGCATTTTTCAGATCAGATAAATAGATTATGAAACTCCCAAGATTCTTTGAAAAAACTATTCGGACTATCTCTGAAGAAAATGAATCAAGTTTTTCACCTGCTTTAATAAGTTTCCCGATCTGTTTTGTTATGGCACCTGCATTATAGACCATAAGATATTTTTTTATTGAATCAGAATTAATCTGATCTATTTCTGCCATATCATCAATAAATGTAAACCTTCTGCTGGTAAAACTGTATTTATAAAGTCCGAAATTAGACAATCCGGTATAGACTGGCCTTTTCTCTCCGAATCTGTTCACAATAGAGAACGGGGAGTCAAATGATATCTCCTCAATCCTTTTATCAACAAAGTATGCTTTTGTTCCGGAAGAGTTGAAAACTACATCAAATGCAGGAATATTATTTCTTCCGGTATAGATGCTCCGGAACTGAAAGGATCCGTTGGAATTCATTATCATTGAATAGAGTCTGGTTCTCCTCGAAGATGGATCTTCCGTCTCAAGAATAATTCTACTCCTGTTCTTCGAGAAATATACACCATCAATTATTCCATCATAACTATAGCTTGAAACAATCCTTTTTTTCTTGAAATCGATAAGGAATAATTTTTCGGACCCTCCACTATATAACATACCAACGACAAACAATCTGTTATTATCAATCCATAGAACATTCTTCAGATCAAAAAACCGGAGAGAATCAAAAACCGGGAAATTATATTTGGATGAAAAATCTTTTTTTAATGAATTGACTGAATTCCCACTCAGTATTGAACGGTATATCCAATTCTGAATATTACTCTTTTCTGCTTTATTCCTGAAATAATAAAGGCCTAACATCCTGTTAATATCTTTATCCCAATTGTCTAATGTAAAATATTGATATAGGAAATTTTTTGCTCTTTTATTTCCCAGGGTAAGCAATGTCTTTGCATATGTTTTAATATATTCAAGGTTAGTTTCTTTATATCGGAGTCCCTTTAAAACTTCTCTTGCTTTCTTCGGTTCCCCTTTTTTCAGGAGATAATTTGCATATAGAAGTTGAACCTCTTTATTGTTTCGATTCAATTCTTTTGAGATTAGAATATACTTTTCCATTGCGTTTATACGATTCATCTCATATAGTGATCTGGCCATAAGAAAATTCAGAAAGAAATTGTCCGGATTATTTATAGAGTCGTTTCCAATGAAAGAGATAGTTTTTCCGGGATTTCCTATTCTAAGGAACAATTCTCCAAGTAATATCCGATACTCCATCAAATTATTTATTCTTTTTGCTGACAATAAGTATTTTTCAGCCATTGGGTAATTTAGTTCTTTTAAATATTCCATGCCAAGACATGCATATGCAGATGAAAACCCCTTACTTAGTCTGACGGCTTTCATAAGATTTCCCTTTGAAGTAGATTCTTTGAAATTTGAAAGTGAAAGTGAAATACCAACTATCCCGTGTAACGATCTGAAATTCATGTTCAGATAGCTTTGAAACTCGGTCTTGGCCTTTTTGTTGTCTTTATCAGTCAGCAGCATGAACCCTCTTCGAACTATCGGATTCGGATAATCTTTAAAATATTCATTGAAGTGAACTTTTGACTGCTGATAATCCTCCAGCAAAAGATATACAACCCCTTTTTCAAAGTCATATGAGGCTGAATAGCCGGAAGATGGTATGGATAAGAAAATTAAAACTATGATCGCTATAAAACCTGTTCTTTTCATCTTTAATCCCCAAAATATTTTAATATTACTATTTTATACTTATTTAATAAATAATTCCAAGGCTGAGGATAAATAAAATTACAATAAGGATAGCATTCAACGGAATTTTAAAAACTGACCGGATAACCTTACCCCTCAGCAGAGTAAGATAGAGGATCATATTCATACCGGCAGCAATAACTCCAATGTAGAAAATATTTTTATCAGAAATATCTGCAATTATGTCACCTTCAAAGTAAAAAATATCTATAAGAAAAACTATGCCTATATTAAAAAGATTACTACCTGCAATATTACCAAGTAACATTTCGAATGCGCCTATTTTTGCTGCCGTAATTGATACTATCAACTCAGGGAATGAAGTTACAAAAGCAAGAAAGATCACACCTACAAAGGAATCGGTCCATCCCATCTTTAATGCGAGCTCTTTTCCAACAATAGGAAGATAAAAACCGACCGCAATTATAACCAGAGCAGATACTGCAAATGATATAACTGCCTTCTTAAGATTTTCCCCCCTGTAATTTGTCCCCTCTTTTTCAGCTTTTCTGTTCTTAAATATATGGTGTAGAAAAATTATATAGATCGCAAATATTAGGATCGATGAAATTCCTACATTGAGAATTCTTATCCTGAAACTGATCAGGATTGAAGATGAGAAAAGGATGATCAGAAGAAAACTGAAAAGCAGAGGAACAAGATCATTCTTTGAATTATGCCTGAATAAACTGTTTTTCCTGAAAATTATCAACAAGCTCTATAACACCAGCCTGATTAATTTCAAACATCTTATGATGAAGTTCAGAGTCCTTAATGATTTCTAATGCAGTCAGGCCATGTGTTGTAGCAATAAAGATCCCATTGGGAGCCAGTATGCGGTGGATTTCAGCTAACCATTGATCGGCGCTGTATTCATTTAGATGGGTTAAAACCGACAAACTATAAATCAGGTTAAACAT